>DATGTW010000130.1:0-7226 GCA_035301625.1 Paenalcaligenes sp. | reverse complement strand
AACAACTCGCCTGCTGGCATGACCTGCACCTGCCACTCGGGCTCGATCACAGTGGTGCCATTGGCATCACAAACGATGGCTGGACCAACAATTTTACTGCCCACGGGCAAATCATCGCGCTGATACACTGGGGTTGAATGCGCTTGCCCCTGGGAAAACAGCTCGACCTGAGCCACAGGCTGCGCCTGACTGCTGGGCGTTTGTAGTTCATCAAGATTATGCTTTTCGATACGCTCGCCACTTTGACCAATGCCTTCAATAGAAACTGCCTCGATAATGATGGGCTTTTCCGGCATCAAAAAACTATAGCGCTGCAGATAGGACTCCTCGAAGGCAGCTTTTATATCCTGCACGTTGCCATAAGGCACAATCAAGGGTGAATCCGTACCGTCATAGCGGACATGCGCACGTTTAATGGATTGTATCTGGTCTGTTTGAATGCCCTGGGCCTGCAGCTCTTCGTTAGTTTCTGCCTCAAGACGCTGCAATAAATCATCACAGTGCGGGATATGCTCGGTTGCCAAGGGCAGCTCGACACTGTGCTCACGCATGGCGGTAATATCAGCCAGGCCCATACCATAGGCAGACAAAACCCCCGCAAGGGGATGAATCATAGCCTGCGAAATACCCAACGCATCGGCGACCAAACACGCATGTTGGCCCCCTGCCCCCCCAAAAGAGGCCAACGTGTATTTACTGACGTCGTAGCCCCGCTCGATAGAGATCTTTTTAATGGCATTAGCCATATTGGATACAGCGATATGGATGAAGCCCTCGGCAATATCCTGGGGCGTATTGCGCACACCCGTCGCTGCGTAGACCTCATCACTCAGATCGGCAAATTTTTGTTCTACCGTTTCTATGTCCAACGGCTGATCAGCCTGCGGGCCAAAGATTTTAGGGAAAAAGTCTGGTTGAATCTTGCCCAACATGACATTGCAGTCGGTCACAGTCAGCGGGCCACCATTGCGATACGCAGCAGGCCCGGGATAGGCCCCGGCTGAATCGGGCCCCACCCGCAAACGTGCCCCATCAAAAGACACGATAGAACCTCCACCCGCCGCCACCGTATGAATATTCATCATGGGCGCATGTAGCCGCACACCCGCGACCTCGGAATCAAACACGCGCTCGAACTCACCGGCATAATGCGACACATCAGTAGAGGTCCCCCCCATGTCAAAGCCGATGATGTTTTCTATGCCCAAGGCCTCAGCGGTACGAACCATGCCAACAATCCCGCCCGCAGGACCTGAAAGCACGGCATCCTTGCCCTGAAACTGATGGGCCGAGGTCAGCCCACCATTAGACTGCATGAACATCAGGCGCACCTGATCCAGCTCGCTGGCCACCTGGTTTACATAACGACGCAAAATAGGGGATAAATAGGCATCCACCACAGTGGTATCCCCACGCCCCACAATGCGCATCAAAGGACTGGTGCGATGGGATACGGAAATCTGTGTAAACCCCTGCTCGCGCGCCCACTGGGCAATGAGCTCTTCGTGCTCGGTATGTCGATAACCATGCATGAGCACAATGGCAATGGCCCGATAACCGGCGTTATAGCTCTCGGCCAACTGAGCGCGCACCTGCGCTTCATCCAAAGGTGTAATCACAGTCCCGTCGGGCAAAATGCGCTCATCGACCTCGACTACCTGCTCATAAAGTACCTCGGGCAAATGAATTTCACGCGCAAAAATATCCGGGCGCGCCTGATGGCCAATCTTTAAGGCATCCTTGAACCCCCGAGTGATAAACAAGGCTGTGGGCTCACCTTTTCGTTCTAGCAATGCATTCGTGGCCACCGTGGTGCCCATTTTGACCGCCTCGAGCAGCTGGGTAGGAATAGGGGCATCTAAATCAACCCCTAACATCTGGCGTATCCCTGCCAAGGCAGCATCTGGGTACTGAGAAGGATTATCCGAAAGCAATTTGTGCGTCAATAACTGCCCATCAGGATGTCGGACCACAATGTCTGTAAAAGTACCTCCGCGATCAATCCAGAACTGCCATTTCTTGTCAGACTGCATGCTTGATTATCCTATGAATAAATCCATGTCCACAGCGCTTACATAGCGCGTGGCAATACCAAAACAATATCGGGGAAAATAGTCACCAAAGCCGTTGCCAAGACCAGCAACAAGAAAAAGGGGAAAGACATCCGCACAAGCTCGAAGAGATCTTTACCCGTAATGCCCTGGATGACAAAAAGGTTAAACCCAATGGGGGGTGTGATTTGTGCCATCTCGACGGTGAGGATTAAATAAACCCCGAACCAAATGGGATCAATACCCGCGGCCACTACTGCTGGCAACAGCACCGAGGTCGTCAGGACCACGATGGAAATCCCATCCAGGAAAGCCCCCATGAGAATGAAAAACACGGTCAATACTGCAATCAACGCATAAGTGCTCAGCCCCAGTGAACTAATCCACGCAGCGATATTGGCTGGCAGACCGGTAAAGCTCATGGCGCTGGTCAAATAAGCAGCACCAATG
Source organism: Paenalcaligenes sp. (assembly GCA_035301625.1). Taxonomy (GTDB): domain Bacteria; phylum Pseudomonadota; class Gammaproteobacteria; order Burkholderiales; family Burkholderiaceae_B; genus Paenalcaligenes. The sequence goes on along the minus strand of DATGTW010000130.1, from coordinate 4,725 downwards.
AGAATAAAAGAAATCATGCACGAAGTACGCACTGCGCCCATCAAACTGGCCGTAAAGGTTTTCCAGGTCAGGGAGCCGCCAACCAAGGCAATTAACAAAGAGCCCACCACACCAATGACCGCCGCCTCGGAAGCAGTAGCAATGCCTGCATAGATAGAGCCGATGACAGCCAAAATGAGAAACACCACCGGCAAAAGCAAACGCAAACGCCAGATGCGTTCTTTAAAGCTCACCTGCTCGACATCACGGGGGACGCGATCAGGATGACGCAAAGACCAGAGACCGATATAGGCTGAAAAAAGCCCCATCAGCATAATCCCTGGCAAGATTCCAGCAATAAACAAACGAATGATCGAGGTTTGGGCCGCGACGGCATACACAATCATGACTACAGAGGGTGGAATTAATAATCCCAAAGTCCCCGCGCCAGCCAACGAACCGATGCTGATACTGTCGTCATAACCCCGTCGTTTAAGCTCGGGCAAAGAGATCCGCCCAATCGTCGCAGCTGTGGCCGCTGAAGAGCCACTCACCGCAGCAAAAATACCGCAACCAAACACGTTCACATGAACCAAGCGCCCAGGCAAACGCTGCACCCAGGGGCCCAGCCCTTTGAACATATCTTCGGCCAGGCGGGTGCGGTAGAGAATTTCACCCATCCAGATAAATAAGGGTAGCGCCGTCAAAGCCCAATTAGCCGAAGCATCCCAAGCCTTGGTAGCAAAAATAGTGCCTGCAGGCGCCATGGAAAAGAAATAAATAGAAATGACCCCGCAGGCAACGAGCACCAGCGCGACCCAAATCCCTAGACTAAGCAGCACAACCAGACCGAGCAGCAGCACCAATGCTTGGTATATATCACCCATGTTCCGACTCCTCTAGGGGCTGGCCACGCACACACATCACCAAACGGCGCACCAACATCAAACTAAATAAAACCAACCCAATAGGCATGCCTAGCTGCGGCATCCACATCGGTACAGGCACCATTCCCGGGGCGAGCTCGTTATAAATAAAGGACTCGTAAACAAAAATAACGCAGTAATAAGAACCCCATACAGAGACCACCAAGGCAAATAAGGTCGCCAAGATCTCATACCCATAGTGCAAACGTTTGGGCAACACCTGCAGGATTAGCGTGACACGGATGTGGTCGCCGCGCAGCATGGCATAGGGCAGCCCCAAAAAAACTGAGGAGGCCATGGCCCAAACCGCAAAATCGTCCGCCGAAGGAATTAACCGACCAAACATGCGGCCAATGATTTGCACCAAAATCACCAGCGTCAAAGCGACCAAAAAGGCGGCGGCGAGAACGCCGCACGCCTTGGCCAGGTTTTCAAGCCATTTCATTATGATTCAACCATTACTGCTGTTGATAAGCTTCGATCAGTTGAGTCCCTGCATCGCCCGCCTTTTCTGCCCATTCTTGGGCCATGACCTCGCCAATCTCTTCGAGCTCTGCACGCAAGCCTTCGGGTAATTCGTGCACCTCCATGCCATTGTCAGCCAGTGTTTGGGTCAACTCAGCAGTGAGTTCGCGGCCCATTTCCCAGCCCCGTTTTTCAGCCACATCACTGGCCTCGAGAACCGCCTGTTGAACCTCTTCGGGCAGCTGCTCAAAGGCTTTTTTGTTGACGATGACAAAGCTTTGGGGAATGAACACTTGGGCATCGTAGTAATGGTCAACATAATCCCAAGCCTGCGAATCCACCCCAGTGGCTGGAGAGGTCAACATGGAATCAATCACACCGGTAGAGAATGCTTGTGGAACCTCGGGGGTTTGTACCGTGGTAGGCGTGGTGCCCATCAGGGAAGCCAAACGGTTGGTCGAAGCACTATAGGCACGGAAGCGCGCACCAGATAAATCCTCGAGCGAATCAATCTCGGTTTTGGCATAAATGCCCTGCGGTGGCCAAGGAGAGCCGTAAAGCAACAAAATGCCCTGCTCGTCCAGGCGCTCGGCCAGGATGGGTTTGGACAGCTCCCAGAGACGCTCGGATTCATCAAAGGATGACGCCAGGAAAGGCACACTGTCGACCTCGAACATGGGGTCTTCGTTACCGATGGTAGAAACCAGCATTTCACCTAAATCAACGACACCTTGCTGTACCCCGCGCTTGACCTCGGGACGCTTGAGCAGCACGCTGTTGGACTGCACATTGATGACCAACTCGCCATCTGTGGCTTCTTTGACATCCTCGGCAAACTGACGTGCATTTTGAGTCAGATAGTTATTATCTGGCTGCTCGGTACTCATGGTCCAGGTCGTTGCTGCCGTGGCCATGCTGGCCATGGCTGTCAAGCATGCCGTTGTCAATAGTTTTTTAATCATTGATTGCTCCTCTCGTGTATTTGAAAAATACCTCGTGAATCACTTTGGTATTGCACTGAGTGTTTCTGTGGGTATTGGTTATTACTATTAGGATTGCTTTTAAAGATAGTAATGTGATCAGCTTGAATGGATCCAGCTAATCAGCAAGATCGGCAGAGCGTAGTTCCCATAGCAACTCAAAAGTCGCTACGGACTCAGACGATAGATCAAGTGCCTGCACCAACCCCTGAGCCGCCTGGGCCACGGCCTGAGGCGTGGTTGCCTCGAGCAGATAAAAAGGCTGCAGCACCCGCCCTTGGGCAGATTCAGATGGCAAAGGTGTCGAGCGCTGAGGATCAGGGTTGAGCACACGCGTGGAAACAACCCCATCAAAGGAAGTATCCCGCATCCACTGCATGACCTGCAGTGCTTGGGCCTCGTCGGCCAAAGCAACCAAAGCCAAGGCCGCCCCGGTCCCGACCGCAGCACCCGCCGGAGTCACTGTCATGACACGACGGACGGTATTATGCATGCGCTCGAAATTTTGTATCGACCACTGGGTTTGATGGGTAAAAGCCTCTTGGTAGGCCGGGCTGTCAAAAACTGCTAACTGCCCCGTCCGATAAAGAGCCAAATACTTGCGCGGGGCTTGCAGGGCACGATAACGACGCGCCCAGACAAAACCCGGGATGCTGGCACGCTCGAGCATGTGCTCGTGCTCGTACCATTGGTTGAAATCATCTTCGTAGTTGGGATCAACGTCTGTCCAGATGAATAACTCGGCGGGGGCCTGTACCCCGGATGCTAATTTGTCTGCCACTGTGTTTCCTTGATACCGATGTTTGTCTCTCAATGTAAAAGGAAGGCACAAAACACTCAAATGATTTTTTACGGAACTTAGCCATAAGAAAAACTTATCACTGGCAAAGATCTGTAAAAACATAATGTTAGTAGATTTTATAGGAAAGGGGTGAGCGGGCATTAGGGGATAAACCCTAGTCTGACAAGAAAGCCTAAGTCTTGAATACCCCTTGCGCTGGCGGCGCAATCGCAGTCGAATTTTGCTGTGTATAACTGTGCATCTCTCTGAGTGCGGTATCAATCACCACCTCGGACAAACTGTGTAAAGGATTGACCCGCCAACTGGCGACCAATTGCAAGCTGGGCAAGCGGGCCACACAGGGCACAATGGTCAGCGGCCGACGACTATCTTCTTTGATACAGGCAGCCTCGGGCAACGCACCCACCGCCAACCCCTCTTGGATGAGCTGTTGACTGGCTGCAATCGATGAAACAAAGTGGATACGCGCATCATCAACCCCTTTTATTTCCAATACCCGCAGCAACGACAAATGCGGCTGTGAATGGCGCGGAAAAGTCACAATCGGCCAACACGCGCACAGCTCTTCTAGACTCATGGGCGCATAGGGCTGATTCGGCTGCAGGCCAATCCAGTTCATCTCCAAAGCACCCAGGGGTATATTGCGCAGCCCCTCATCCAGCACGGGATCAGTTTGCAAGGCTAAATCGATCTGCCCGCGCTTAAGTAAATCATGCAAACGTCGCGAGGATTCCACCGTCAATTCAATTTCCAAAAAAGGATGTTCTTGGTGTAAACGCCGTATAAAAAGAGCAAACCATGTGTGTACAATAGATTCAATAACACCAATTCGAATACTTTCCTGAGGAAAAGTAGACTGACGCAGGGCATGCTTTAGATCGCGTTCCTGATCCAACATCTGTTTGGCAAAACGCAACAGCGTTTGCCCGGCGGGTGTCAGGCGGATATCTCGGGCACCACGCTCAAAGAGCCTTTGATCCAGGTTTTTTTCCAAAGCAGAAATACGCCCCGAAACAGCTGCTTGGGTGACATGTAATTTAGAGGCTGCGGCACTAAAACTGCCCAAATTGGCCACCCACACAAAAGTCTCAAGAAATCGGATATTCATGTCCCCGCCCGTGCCTCAGCTGGCATATAGAAAGTGATAACAAAGGAGACCTATGGCCTACCGAGCAATACTTTTTGATTTTGATGGGGTGCTGGTCAATCAAAACCTGCATCCCGTGCCAGGTATCGAATCCACGCTAAAACAGCTCTACCCACAATGGGCAGGGCGCATGGCCTGTGTATCAGCCGCCAGCCAAAAAAAACTGGATCAACATTTGCGCGCCCTGGGCTTGCATCATTATTTCAGCCCCCATATCTATAGTGGACAAGATGCACCCCGCAACAAACCCCATCCTGATGTTTATTTAAAGGCCATCGCTGGGTTGGGTCAAGGGATCACTGCCCAACAATGCGCTGTCATCGAGGACAGCTACATCGGCATTCGGGCGGCGGCGGCAGCGGGTACCCAGGTACTGGCCTACACTGCGGATACAGACCCGGCACAAGCCCTAAAGGCAGGCGCATT
>DATGTW010000129.1:0-2588 GCA_035301625.1 Paenalcaligenes sp. | reverse complement strand
TTTTTATTCTGACTTCTAATCATTGTGCGCCAGCGTATATTGAACCAGCTGGCGCAGCTTGACAATCGAAACATCAAAACCATCATCTTTTAGCCCTTGGGGGCTTGTCTCGACCACTTCTCTCCTGCGCCTAGCAGGGACTGCAATTTCTTTAGCTAAACGCCGAAGCTGTGCTATCTAGCATGCAGAACCCGCATTGTCTCTTTGTAAACCCCTTGCAAATCTTTGATCTGGTGCTCACATTGCTCGTGTACGTCGTGCGGTTTAGCACGTAAAGTATTTTCCATGCTGCTTTGGCTGTCTTCGTAGTCCGTTTTTCCCATTGCAAGAACGGAATAGATTTCTAATGGGCCATTACGTTTTGAGGGGATTATCCACACCAACTTGTATTAAGTTAATAACAACACTACAATCTAACAAGAGATTGTTGATACAGGAGCGGGGATGCAGCCACAACCACAGACACTAGCGCAGAAACTAATTGCTCGAGCAGCGGGTAAGCAATTTGTTCAAGAGGGTGAAATAGTCCAATGTGCCATTGATTTGGCGGCTTTTCATGATTCTAGTGGGCCGCGTAGATTACAGCCGATGCTAGATAAGCTGGGCGCACAAATTTGGGATAAGTCCAAGGTTGTTTTAGTAATGGATCATTTTGTACCGGCCCATGATCCTATTTCAGAACAAATATTACAACTGAGCCGTGACTGGGCACGCCGCGAAAATCTACCACATGTTTATGATTCTGTGGGTATTATCCATGCGGTTTTGCCTGAGCAGGGGCATATTTTGCCGGGTACTTTTTGTGTAGGGGGCGATTCTCATTCTTGTACTGGGGGCGCTTTGGGTGCTTATATGTTTGGTATTGGCAGCACAGAGATGCTGGGTGCCATTATTCGCGGGCAGATTTGGGTCAAGGTGCCGCATACGGTTCGGATGCATTGGTCAGGAGTATTGTCCGAGGGCCTTTCTGCCAAGGATATGATGTTGTATATGATTGGTCGTTTTGGTACCAATGGTTGTAATTATGGTGCGGCAGAGTACACAGGTACAGCAGTACAGGCACTGTCTATGCAAGAGCGTATGACGTTGGCCAACATGTCGGCCGAGTTGGGCGCGCAGGTGGGTTTGGTGTCCCCGGATGAGCGCACGCTTGAGTATTTACGTGCACGTGGGGCGGCGCAGGATATTCGGGTAGATGATTTATGTCACTGGGTTTCTGATGAGAAGGCACCGGTCGAGGAACATGTTTTTGATGCTTCTGAGCTCAAGCCGATGGTGGCGGCTCCGTATAGTCCAAGTCAGGCGGCTGCGGTCGATGATTATAAGGATGTAGCGATTCAGGTAGCATATATCGGGGCCTGCACGGGGGCAAAGTTTGATGATATTGCTGCCGCTGCGCAGGTGCTAAAAAATAAAAAAATTAATAAAAAAACCAAATTGCTTTTGGCACCTGCCTCGCAGGCTGACTTGATGCGTGCGCGCAAAGCCGGATATTTAGACACTATTGTTGATGCAGGGGCCGAGCTGTTGCCTACCTCTTGCGGAGCATGCGCTGGCTACGGGAACGCCTTGGATGATGCGGGGAACGTGATTTCTACTACGGCAAGAAACTTCAAAGGTCGCATGGGCAATGAAAACACGTATGTTTATTTAGCCTCTCCGTATAGCGTTGCTGCAGCAGCAGTCGCAGGGAAAATAATTGATCCTCGAGAAGTTATGCAGGAGTAATCATGGTGCAATTACATAGAGTTTGGAAACTTGGCGCTGATATTGATACCGATGTCTTAGCGCCTGGTGCATATATGCGTTTTGGGGTGGATAAAATAGCCGAGCACTGTTTAGAAGGGCCTTATCCAGGTTTGGCAGCGCAAATTAAAGTAGGGGATGTTTTGGTGGCAGGGCCTAATTTCGGGATTGGTTCATCGCGTGAGCAAGCTGTTGCCGTACTGACCCATTTAGGTATAAAGGCCGTCATTGCGCCTTCCTTTAGCGGGCTATATTTCCGTAATGCTTATACATTAGGGCTGTTAGCGCTCGAGTGTCCTGAGGCAGAGGCCATTCCACCGAATGCATGTATTGCTCTTAATTTAAATCATTGCCAAATATTGGTTTTTGAGGGTCCTGATGCGTCTCAGGAAAGTTTTCGTGTTGATTTTACTCCCGTGCCTGAATTTCTATTAGAAATGGTGCACGCTGGGGGGTTACTTAAACAATTGGAACAAGAATATGCAGCAAGTGGAAACGCTTAAAAAAGCGTTATCGGACAGTAGTCAAACTATCCTCGCGCCAGGTGTCTATGATGCGTTTACAGCATTGCTGGCTGAACAAGCGGGCTTTAAAACTGTTTATTTATCAGGGGCATCTATTGCCTATACCCTATTAGGGACTTCAGATCTGGGGCTCAGTACCTATACCGAGGTGGAGCAGGTGTTGCGCCTCATCACTGATCGTACGGGTTTAAATGTGATTGTGGATGCCGATACGGGTTTTGGAAATGAATTAAACACTGTTCGTACCGTCCGCGGTTTTGAAAAAGCAGGTGCCTCTATGATTCAGCTGGAGGACCAAGATTACCCCAAGCGTTGTGG
>DATGTW010000128.1:0-25038 GCA_035301625.1 Paenalcaligenes sp. | reverse complement strand
TGGCCATGCTTTGGTATTTGTGGGCACGGGCCCCGATGGTACGTGCGTTGACCGCGGCATGGTTGGTGTTTATTTGTTGGGCCTGGCCTTGGATTGCGCCGCACAGTGCTTTGTGGCAAACCGATACTGCGGTATTTGATTTGCGTTTTGCGTTGCTTTACGCTTGGGTGTTTCTGCTGGCTGGGGCTTATCATTGGCTGGATCAAAAGCGGCAGCGCGAGTTGCAACCTTTATTGGCAGCCAGTGGCTTTTGGTTGGTGGTGATTGGGTTGGCGTCGTGGTGGGTGGCCGCAGGCTGGGCTCAACCAGGTTTTGGGGTACCCATACTGAGCAGTGTGGCCACCTTTGTGTTGGTCGCTACCGTGTGGTTGTCTTTGTCGCCAGTCTTAGGTGGTTTGAGTCTTTTTGTGGTGGCGGCGGGTGCCTTGGGTGTGGCCTTTGTCTGGTGGCCTAACCCCTGGTTGGTCATGACCTTTACGGGCATTGTGTATGCCGGTGTGCATCGCCAACGCGCAGCGATGTACTTGTTTTTGGCTTGTTTTATGTTCGTACTGGTGCGTTGGTATGACGCCACTTATATAAGCCTGTTGGACAAAGTCGGGCGGCTGTTGATCGGTGCCGGACTGGTAGGGACTCTGAGCTTGGCCTTAGAGCACGTATTGTCCAGGCGTAAAAAAACACGCGCGCAACATAGCCCCAAACCAGTTGCAATCACATCTCAGCAATCAACCACATCCCCGCATTCAGTCGTGTCGGCTCAACAGTCAGCGCCTGCACTTCAGCAAGGAACATCCGCCCGTGATTCTAAAAAACAGGGTCGTATGTCCACTTTGCAATGGACGGCTTTGTGCTTGGGTGCTTTGGCTATTTATGCTAGCAGTACTTGGTATCTATATGTGCAAGATCGCATTCTCAAAGAGGGGGTCAGTTTCGAGTTGTCTTTGTTACCTGCGGATCCACGTTCTTTGATGCAAGGAGACTATATGTCACTGCGTTTTGGGTTGAGCATGAGCATTCGTCTATTGCAAAAGCAGCACCCCGAGATTGCTTGGCCGCGGATGCGTTTGCGTGTATGGGTGATGCCAACTAAACGGCAGGGTGCGCGTTTATATGCAGTGCAGGTAGAGGGACAAGATTATTTAGTGCAACGGGTGGAACATCCGCTCGAGGCTCAATTGCGTGGCAGTGATCCGCATCCTAATTATTATTTGATACCGATCACCCAGCCTCAGGTTCTGCAGCGTGCCATTCCGGTCATGATGGAGATGAAGTTCGGCGAGTGGACGCCCGACGGGGTCAATGCTTGGTATTTTGCTGAGGGCCAGGGGATGGCATTTACAGGAGCGCGTTGGGGTCGTTTTAAAGCCAGTGGTAATGGTGCAGTGGTGCTCGAAGATTTACTCAATGAGCAGCAAGAACCCATAGAGAGCCGTTAATTGGGTAGCTCGTCTTCGTGATAAGAGATGAGTTCTTCGAAAATCAGGTGATCGATTTCAATTTCATGGCGCCACAATACAATGAGGGCGATGATTTTGAGTTTATCCAAAGACAAGGGAGGCTCTTGGACAGCGATGGCCCGCTCAATGAGTATTTCCCGCAACAAAGGGGTCAATACCTGTGAGGATTCTAGAAAGTGGATAAAGCCCAGCGCCTGAGTATCAAAATGATGTTGTTCTTCGGCAGTGAAAATGCGCATGCTATGAGCCGAGCGCGGGGTTGCCATGGGGCTATGGTGCTGGCTGGATTCAACGAGACCGCGCAACCAATCGAGGGCGTCGTAAATTTCGTCGTTTTCAAAGCCGACGGCAGCCAACTTATGTACAAGCACATCATCTGTCGGGCAGGCTTGTGGATTGTAATAAGTTTCGAAAAGATAAACCAAAACGTCGAACATAGAATCAGCCGGCGAATAAGCAGTAATTACATGCAGTAGACACTAGACTTTACGCGGAAACCATAGTCACGGCAAATATAGTCAGGCAGAAATAAAGGGCTCAGATCAAAACGTGATTTAAAAACAACTGGATAGACAAGGAGCAAATAACGTGAACAAGGCGCAATTACTAATCAATGGTGAGCTATGCGATGCGCAAGGTGGTCAGACTTTTGAGCGCATCAACCCGGTAACTGGCCAGGTCGCTACTATCGCAGCTGCTGCACAACCCGCCGATGTACAAGCTGCTATCGAGGCCGCTTCTGGTGCTTTTAAAAGCTGGTCTGCCTTGGGTCCTACCGAGCGTCGGCAACGTTTATTACGTGCCGCTGATTTAATGGCCGAGCGAAGTGCTGATTTTATTCGTATTGCGCGTCAGGAAACAGGCTCGACTGATGCATGGTATGGATTTAACGCACAGTTGGCAGCTAATATTTTGCGTGAGGCTGCAAGCATGACAACCCAGGTGCAGGGGGCTGTTGTGCCATCAGATGTGCCAGGTAATTTATCATTGTCCATGCGTGTCCCCTGTGGGGTTGTGCTCAGTATCGCCCCTTGGAATGCGCCCATGATTTTATCGACCCGCGCCATTGCCATGCCTATTGCTTATGGCAATACGGTGATTCTCAAAGCGGCTGAAATTAGCCCCGCCACTCATGTGTTGGTGGGCGAGGTTCTTAATGAGGCTGGTATTGGTCCCGGGGTGGTTAATATCTTGACCAATGCGCCCGCTGATGCGCCTGCTGTGGTCGAGCAGCTCATCGCCCATCCTGCTATCAAAAGGGTTAATTTTACGGGCTCTACTGAGGTCGGGCGCATCATTGCGACAGTTGCGGCCAAACATTTGAAACCAACTGTGCTCGAGTTAGGGGGCAAGGCTCCTGCAATTATTTGTGCAGATGCCGATTTAGATCAAGCAGTGGCAGGGATAGTCTTTGGCGCTTTTTTCAATCAGGGACAAATTTGCATGTCTACAGAACGAGTATTGGTAGATGAATGTGTTGCAGATGAATTCATGGCCAAGCTTGTTGATAAAACCAAGCGTATTGCAGTCGGTCATCCAGATGATCCGGATACAACTTTTGCTTATTTGGAAAGCACACAAGCAGCAGAGCGCCTACGTACCTTAGTGGATGATGCGGTGCAGCATGGTGCGCAGTTACCATTGCCGTTACGAATAGAGGGGGCGCAAATGTATCCATTGATTGTGGATAAAATTCGCCCAGAAATGAAACTGTATGCCCAAGAATCTTTTGGTCCAGTTGTAACGATTATGCGTTTTAAAAATATTGACGAGGCCATCGAGCGGGCCAATGACAGTCAATACGGGTTGTCCGCCGCGGTGTATAGCCAAAATATCAGCCAGGCCCTCACTATTGCTGGACAAATAGAAAGTGGCATTTGTCATATCAACGGGCCGACGGTGCATGACGAGGCACAGGCGCCCTTTGGTGGCCTCAAAGACAGTGGTTATGGTCGTTTTGGCAGTCGTGCAGCCATTAATGAATTTACCGAGGAACGTTGGGTGACTGTGCAAACCACACCGCGACAATTCCCCCTGTAAAAAGCACGGCGATAATAAAAAACGACTGCCTTTATAAAAAGCAGTCGTTTAGATGTTAGCGCCGCAGGAATAGTTTCACTGTGGCGTTTTATTATGGACCAAGAACACGCCCTAGGCGGGTGTTTGCGGGTCCTGGTTTTTATTCGTCAGCCAATTCAATGGCCATGGCGACTGCCTCGCCCCCACCAATACACAAGGTCGCAATGCCGCGTTTTTTGTTGGTGGCACGTAATGCCCCGATCAAGGTAGCGATAATGCGGGCACCTGAGGCACCAATGGGGTGACCCAAAGCGGTAGCACCGCCGTGAATGTTGACCTTGTCATGAGGAATATTGAGATCTTTCATGGCGGCCATGGTCACACATGCAAAGGCCTCGTTGATCTCAAACAGGTCGACATCCTCGATGCTCCAGCCAGTTTTTTCCAATAGTTTTTGGATGGCCCCGACAGGCGCAGTGGTAAACCACTCGGGCTCGTGAGCATGCTGGGTATGCGCCACGATGGTAGCAATGGGCTTAGCGCCTAGTTCTTTGGCAGTCGAGTCACGCATCAAGACCAACGCTGCAGCACCATCCGAAATGGAGGAGGCGTTGGCGGCCGTCACGGTACCGTCTTTTTTAAAGGCAGGACGCAAGCTGGGGATGCGATCGGGATTAGCGCGGGTGGGGGATTCATCAATTTCAACAACGGTATCCCCACGGCGGCTTTTCACCGTTACGGGTGTAATTTCCCACTCAAAGTAACCCTTTTCAGTGGCTTCACGAGCGCGGCGTAGTGATTCGATGGCGTAATCGTCTTGTTCCTCGCGGGTAAAGCCATATTTATCCACGCATTGTTCGGCAAATACGCCCATGGGGGTGTGTTCGTAGGCGTCCTCAAGGCCGTCCAAAGCCATGTGGTCAAAGATACGGTCGTTGCCATAACGGTAACCGCTGCGGGCTTTGAGCAGCAGGTAGGGAGCGTTGGTCATGCTTTCCTGCCCCCCTGCAACCACGACATTGGCGCTGCCGGCTTTGAGCATATCAAAACCCATCATGGCAGTTTTCATGCCTGAACCGCACACCTTGTGAACGGTCGTACATGGAACGTTTTTGGGTAAACCGGCGCCAAGTGCGGCTTGGCGGGCGGGGGCTTGTCCTTGTCCAGCCTGCAGGACGTTGCCCATCAAGACCTCATCCACAGCCTCTGGCTGTATGCCTGCGCGCTCGATTGCAGCCTGGATGGCCGCTGAGCCCAGCTCGTGTGCAGCCAGAGAGGAAAAACTTCCGCTCATGGCACCGATGGGGGTACGCGCAGCTGACACAATTACGATAGGGTCAGACATTGTGATTCTCCTGTTTTGTAGTTAACGAGTCTGCACGGCGTGCAGGCAGTCTTTTGTGAAGACTATAAGGGTAGATATTCTCTAAGCGGCCTTGGCTGACGCGTTGACGGCAGTCAGACCACCATTGGGCCGAGAGTAGTTCGGGATGATGTTTTTTAAAGGCGTCACGAATGCGTGGGTCACCCAATAAAAACCATTCGAACTCCTCGGGAAAGACATCATTGGCAGCCACGGGGTACCAGGGCTCGCTGGCCATTTCTGCCTCGGCATTTGGGGGTTCGGGGATGACGCGGAAATTCATCTCGGTCATGGTTTGAATTTCATCATAATCGTAAAACACCAAACGGCCCAAGCGGGTTAAGCCAAAATTCTTGTACAGCATGTCGCCGGGGAAAATATTGTTGGCTGCCAATTCGCGAATGGCCTCACCGTATTGTTTGATGGCCAAATCTAACTCTTCGTCATTAGCATTGCCCAGATAAATATTTAGCGGCAGCATGCGGCGCTCGATATATACGTGTTTTAACACAATGTGGTTCTGGGATTCCTCTAGTAATGAGGGGATTTCAGCACGTAATTCGGTCAAAAGTTCTTCCGAAAAACGGGCTTTGGGTAGAGCCACCTGCGAATATTCCCAAGTATCCGCCATTCGACCAGCACGGTCATGTTTTTTGACAAGCAAATAACGATCTTTAACGATTTTATGGGACATATTCTCTTTGCGGATTTTGTCGCGTATCACTTTGAAAACATAAGGATAAGAGGGCAAGGTAAAGACCACCATCACCATCCCTTCAATACCATCAGCACGTTGAAAAAGATCATTTGAGTGATGCAGGTGATGTAAAAAATCACGGTAGAACAGGGTTTTGCCCTGTTTTTGCAGGCCAATAGCGTTATAGAATTCGGCTGCGGGCTTGCGCGGCAAAAGAGACTTGAGAAAGCCCACATAGGCTGCCGGGATTTCCATATCCACCAGGAAATAAGCCCGAGTAAAGCTAAATAGCGTACTTAGATCGTCTTTCGCATCCAGCAGTGCATCAATTTCGATGTGACCACTCTGGGTGTGCGTCAGTGCGATAGCAAACGGGTAAATGGTGCCATAATTAATAAAGCGGCCCACAATATAGGCGCCTTTATTACGGAAAAACAATGAGTTAAGCACCTGTATTTGGCAGTCTGGGCCGATGCGGCGACCGGGTTCGTAAGGCAAGCGTTGGCGCAGCACATGTACGGCGCGACGTGCTAAAAGGCGAATATCAGTGGGCAGGTCCACGAAAGGCGCGGCGAGCCCAAAATCAGCAACCATGCGATGCAAAGCAGACAGTAAACCCGTATTTAATGGATAATACGCACGATAGGCGGGCTTGCTGCTACTGCCGATGTACTCGGTTGCAACGGCAGGACGGACAAAAATGAAATCGTTGTTGAAATAGGTTTGGTGTAGTACCCGACAAGACACCGAGTTGAAAAAAGTTTCTGCACATTCGGGTTGTTTGTGATCGTTGAGCAGGCGGACATAAGCCGCTTTGACCTGGCGCCAAAAATCTTCTTGTTCGTGACTCAACTGTATGTCGCTGGCAGCGTTGCTAGGCTGCAGATAGCTGTTGCGTAATGCTTTGAAAACAACGGTTGTACATTCGCGCACACGGATGTCGTAGTATTCGATACGCTCGCTGGACAGTTGTTGGATATTGTTCCAAAGCCCTGATTCAAATAGAACCTTGGCCCGCTGTGCACTATAACGAAAGAGGGAATAGTGACGGTTGAAACCATCCAGAATGGTCCGGGCAATATGCTCTGGAGAGGGGGCCCGCTGGGCGGGCACGATGACGGCAAGATCATTGAGGCGCGACATACTGAATTACCTAAAGTCATACTGCCATAGGCAGCAACACATGACGAACAAGATCACATTGTGCAATGTAGTTGTGCAAAGCAGCAATTAGGGTTAACCGAGGCTTTGTCTGTTAAGACGGTGGCGTTTGTCCAATCATTGTGCTTTAAGGGCTCTGTTGGATGACGTCATTTTGTAGGCTGTGTATTGTGATTGTTCGAGCAATTTTTAATTTTAAAGCGTTATTTCTGTTATGAGCCGAAAATCCAATCCCTCATTGACCTATCCTTGGGAAGACTTTTTACCTGAGTTTGGCACACTTAAAGAAGTCGGTCCGGACGTGTTTTGGGTGCGCCTGCCCCTGCCTTTTGCTTTGGACCATATTAATGTGTGGTTGCTACGCGATGAAATTGACGGCCAGCAGGGCTGGACGTTGATCGATACCGGGGTAGCCCTGGACGAGCAAAAAGCTATTTGGGAACGCATTTTTGCTGAGCACCTTGAGGGGTTACCCATTTTAAGGGTATTGGTGACCCATATGCACCCAGATCATGTTGGTTTGGCAGGGTGGCACTGCCAGCGCTGGAATGCCCCCCTTTGGATGAGCATGACAGACTATATGGTGGCCTGTATGTGGTTGCAGCCTGCTTCTGATATCAACCCATTGCTCAGTCAGGTGGGACAAGCCACTGCTGCGCATTTTCAAAGTCATGGCTTGTCTGACCCTCAGCTGTTGGAGCAAATTCGCGCTCGGGACGGTTACTACCCCAGTTTAGTGAGCAATTTGCCACCGCGTTTTCACCGCATTCTGCATGGTGATACCATCCGCATTGGCCAACACGACTGGGAGGTAATCATCGGCTATGGTCATGCGCCCGAACATATTTCACTGTGGTGTCCAGAAATCAACGTCTTTATTTCCGGCGATATGTTGCTGCCGCGCATTTCCACTAACGTCAGTGTGCAGGCCTACGAGCCTGGGGCCAATCCTTTGACTTTGTATTTGCGCTCTCTGGATCGCTACGCGCATATTCATAAAGATGCGGTGGTGCTGCCCTCTCATGGCCGTCCTTTCCGAGGGGTACATGAGCGTATCCGTCAGCAACACGAGCATCATGACGAACGTTTAAAAGAAACCTATGATGCTTGTGCCAATGGCGGGTTGACAGCTGCCGAGCTTGTACCCATCATGTTCCGCCGTACATTGGATGCGCATCAGATGAATTTCGCGATGGGTGAGGCCATTGCACACCTGCACGCTTTATACTATGAGGATAAATTGCAGCGACGCCTAGAGGATGGGGTGTATCGCTTTTATCAGAAAAAAGACTAATTAATCGAGACATAATCATGGGCAAACCATCATCGCAAAAATTTTTTCAAACAGCCTTGCAACATATTGGTCTGGCCTCGTTTGATGCCGATGGAACCGCACCGGTCCCTTTGCCAGCCCAACGCAGCAGTACTGTACGTTTTAAAAGTGTGGCGGCTTTGGAGCAGGCCCTGCAAAGCCGCGCACATGGGGGCAAAACCCCGCCTGTGTATGGGCGTGGGGGGCTGGATACACACCGCGCTTTAGAAGAGGTTTTTTGTACTTTGGAACAAGGGCATGGGGCCTTTTTATTGCCCAGTGGTATGGCTGCTATCAGTCACGCCTTGTTTAGCTTTTTGCAACAAGGCGATCACATTTTGTTTGCTGATTGTGTGTATGCACCCGTGCGTGGTTTTGCTGAAAAAATGCTGACTCGCATGGGTGTGGAATACAGCTATTGCCCCCCCACCGTAGAGGCCTTTGAACAAGCTTTACAATCGAATACCAAAGTCCTGTATATCGAATCCCCGGGTTCCTTATTGATGCAAATGCTCGATGTGCCTCGACTGGTTGAATGGGCGCATGCCCAAGGTTTGATTGTCATGACAGATAACACTTGGGGTTCCGGGTATAGTTATCAGCCATTGGCCTTGGGAGTAGATATTTCCATTGTCGCTGGGACCAAATATGTAGGCGGTCATTCAGATTTGATGTTGGGGGCAGTGGTCACACGTCATGAATCCCACATGAAAATCCTGCATGATGCGCATTATGCTATTGGCTTTGCCATCAGTGCTGATGACTGCTGGTTGGCTTTGCGTGGGGTGCGTACTCTGCCATTACGTATGGAACAGACCGCACAATCTGCCCTCAAAATATGCGCGACGCTTGCTGCCTGGCCCGAGGTAGAGCAGATTTACCATCCTGCTTGGCCCGAAGATCCCGGGCATGCTTTGTGGCAACGTGATGCATTAGGCTCAAACGGCATGCTGTCCTTTGCTTGGTCGCTCAGCCCTGCCCAAACCCGGGTTTTTGTGGATAGCCTGCGTTATCTGGGTATTGGCTTTTCTTGGGGGGGCTTTGAAAGCCTAATCCAGTGGGTCAATACCGATGCCCTGCGGCCGCACAGTTATTGGGCAGACAGCCCACAAGGACAGCGCGATGCGCAGGGCCAGGCACCGCAGGTCTTGCGCTTGCAAATCGGTTTAGAGGCTCCTGAGGCCCTGATAGAAGATTTAATGCAGGCCCGCGCGCAGGCTTTGCAGCATACTGATTAATTTAAATAAATAGGGATGCCGGCTGATGGGGCATGCCCGCTTAGGTTCATAGCAGGATTGTCGGGCACAGTAGGTGTGTCAATGACAGCATAATGGCCGATTAAAAACGCCGTGCCCCAAAAGGGCGCACGGCGCATGTGCATTAAAAGCAGACTCAGATAGGATTACTGAGCTTGTTGCAGGCTGTAGTCCAGTAGTTGCTGGGCTGTTTCGATGGCCTCGTCATAGCCCTGAGCCATGGCTGGTGAGGTTAAAAAACGTCCGTCAATGGCTAACGTCGGGGTGCCCTCAACCTGATAGCGCTTGACCAGTTCATTAGCGCGATTGGCTTTGGTCTGAACTCCAAAAGAATTAAAAGCCTGGGTGAATTCTTGTTCGTCAATGCCCTGGTTGACTGCCCACTGGGTTAGAGCCTGAGCATCAAAAACTTCTTCGCGATCCTTATGCAAGGTGTCAAATAAAGCATCGTGCAAATCCAGGCGGTTCAGTGCTTCGAGCGTGTAGTACATGCGTTGTAAATCGCTCATGCCGGCATTAAATGCCACAGGCACGCGTTTGATCACAGTGCCTTCGGGCAAGGTTTGGGCCCAGTTGGCCACATACGGTGAAAACATCGCGCAATAAGGGCAGGTATAAGCAAAAAACTCGAGTATTTCGACCTGATCAGCACGATCCGATGGCTGCACCTGAGCCAAACGGGCATAACGCTCGTCGTCAGGGAGCTCATTGGCGGTGGCATGCAACGGACTGAACAAAGCCATGGCGGCTAAAGTGGCCGTCGCTGCAAAACGGGACAAAAGGGAAAAAGCATTCATTGTGATGATTCCACTAAAAAATTAGAAACCTTATTGTCTGACAACAGAAGTCTCGATTTGTTCAGCCCCCAAAGCCTCGCGAGCCTTGTTGAGCTCGTCAATGCCTTTAAAGGGACCCACGCGAACACGATTAATGGGCGAGCCATCTAACTGGGCCACCTGCACATTGGCGTCATGGCCCAGCATAATGATGCGTGCTTTTACAGTATCAGCATCCTGAGCCGATCGAAAAGCACCCGCCTGTAAAAAGTAGGTAGTCTCTTTGCCAGGGGTGGCGGCAGATTCAGTCGTTGCTGGTGCATCGCCAGTGGCACTCTCAGAGGTATCAGGACGGGCTTGTTCGGATTCGGGCGGTGGGCTTTTGGGTAATGAGCCCTCGGGGACCGGCTCGAGCTGATTCAGCCCGGCGATAAATTGTCCGAGCTCGTCCTCTTGTTGCTTTTTAGTCGGCGTGGGGATCCGTGTATCCTCGGGCAGGCGCGAATTCTTTTGATAGAGCTTGCTGTTGGGATCCGGTGCGTCGTGGACATCGGGCAGGATGATTTCATTAGGTTCACGGCTGGCACGATCGTAAAAAGGCATCGGGGCTTTGGTCACATAGATGGCGACAGCAACGGCTGCGGCCAAGCCCAGAACCAGTCCGATAATGATGCCGGTAAAAGTACCGCCGCGGGATTTGGAAGATCGTTTACGTTTTCTGGCCATGATTTACATTTTTAGGGGTGCACTGACACCCAGCAAGCCCAGACCGTTGGCAATGACCTGAGCACAGGCCAAAGCCAGGCTCAGACGGGCCAGGCGCAGTTCATCATCGTCGACCAGCAAGCGCTCGTTATTATACCAAGTGTGAAAATCGGCGGCGCAATCGCGTAACCAAAATGCCACCTGGTGGGGGGCGAGCTCGTGGGCTGCCTGCTGAATCATGGCCGGGTACTCGGCCAGACGTTGTAGCAGGGCGCGCTCGCTAGCTGCTGTGAGCGGGCTGGTGTTTGCTTGGCTAAGGGTGGAAAGCGGGATTTCTGCCTGGCGCAGTACCGAATGAATGCGTGCATGGGCGTACTGCACGTAGTAGACCGGGTTTTCCTCGCTATGCGAAAGGGCGAGATCAATATCAAAAGTAAATTCGGAATCTGCTCGACGCTGCACCAAAAAGAAACGTACCGCATCCAGACCAACCCAGTCGATGAGCTCGCGCATGGTGGTGTAACTGCCAGCGCGTTTGGAAATAGCGACCTCAGTGCCGTGGCGCATCACCTTTACCATGTTGTGCAGGACATAGGCAGGGAAATCTTTGGGAATGCCCAAATCCATTCCTTGTAGGCCCGCACGAACCCGAGCAACCGTACCGTGATGATCGGTGCCCTGTATATTAACACAGTAGTGGTAGCCGCGTTCCCATTTGGTAACGTGGTAAGCGACATCAGGCACAAAATAGGTATAACCGCCATCGCTTTTACGCATGACACGATCTTTATCATCACCCGTGCCGAGCTCGGTCGTGCGTAGCCATAACGCGCCATCTTTTTCATAGGTATGACCGGCCTGGGTTAAAGCCTCGACCACGCGTTCAACACGTCCTGTCGTATAAAGAGAGCTTTCCAGATAATAATTATCAAATTCCAAGCCAAAAGCCTGTAGATCCAAGTCCTGCTCGTGACGCAGGTAGATGACCGCAAACTGCCTGATATTTTCTAAATCATCCACATCGCCAGTGGCGGTGACTGGCGCGCCATCGGCGGCGGAAACAGTTTTTTTAGCTAAAAAGTCCTGAGCAATCTCGAGGATGTAATCACCGCGGTAACCATCAGCAGGAAACTGGGGACTGTTGGGTTCGATGCCACGGGCACGAGCCTGTACACTGAGAGCCAGGTTGTGGATTTGATTGCCAGCATCGTTGTAATAGAACTCGCGACTGACTTCATAGCCCAAAATGCTGTACAGACGACAAATGGCATCGCCTAAAGCGGCCTGTCGGGCATGGCCAACGTGTAAGGGGCCGGTTGGATTGGCAGAGACAAACTCAACCATCACCTTTTTATCCTGACGAGGCTGCTGTCCAAAATCGGCTCCAGCTTTGTGGATCTGATGGATGACTGCTTGGTGGGTCTGTTCAGTCAAACGAAAATTGATAAAACCGGGGCCGGCGACCGCGCATGAAGCCAATAGGTCTTGGCTGTCTGGGTTGTCCTGAATAATCTGAATTAGGGCTTCGGCCAGTTCGCGTGGATTGCGG
The DNA here is from genome assembly GCA_035301625.1 of Paenalcaligenes sp. Classification (GTDB taxonomy): domain Bacteria; phylum Pseudomonadota; class Gammaproteobacteria; order Burkholderiales; family Burkholderiaceae_B; genus Paenalcaligenes. The sequence goes on along the minus strand of DATGTW010000128.1, from coordinate 12,743 downwards.
CGCGCTGGGCGGGCCAATTGCATGGCCGCGTTGGTGGCTATATCGCCATGAGCAGCGACTTTGGGACGCTCGAGGTGAATCTTTACGGAAGCATCAGGCAGTAGCTCTTGTACGGCCTGTTTAATAATGGCAATAAGCTTTTTTTGTTGCTGTAAAAGCATAGGACAATGATGGAGTCAAATCTATGAAAAAAGATGAGAGGAATTCCCCCAAGGCCTAGATCATAACTTGAATTGGCGTGAAATGCTTAATTAACTGTCGGGACTGGTCGCCAGTGCAGTTTTTGCTCTAGCCATTGATAATAAGCCTCTAAGTCTACCGTACCCACAGCGTTGTCGGTGGTTTTTTGCCAACCCTCAAAACGCTGTATAAAGGATTCCACCTCGCTGCGCACAGCCTGGCCAATTTCGGGGTGCAACCATTGGTGTTCGCTGTGAGCATCCGTTTGTACCTGCCGATCGGTATTTAGATAACGCCAATAGGCGGGGCGGGCATCATGCAGTAGAGGAGCCTCTATAGATTGCAATGCATCGACCTCGGTATCTGCAAAGGCCAATCCCATGGATTGAGCCTGCCAAATCATCCATGCCAAAGGAATATGCGCTAAATTACCCTGACCAGAGGGGTGTTCATGAGCAGAAGAACCCACCTCTTCTTTATCTTTGTGCCCACCACCCAGATCTTCATGGGCACCAATAAAACCTGCCTGTACTTGTGTGTTGTCTAATGGGGTGTCTGGATCGCTTTCGATGGAATACAAGGGGAATAATTGTCGATGCTCATTCAAGGCAACAGCATGAGCCACCCAAGCCCATTCAGGAGCCACGCTAAGGTCATATAAACGGTTATGTGAACCCAGCAAACCAAACTGCGCCACTGTATCAAAAAGGCCTAGAAAACGCGGCTCGAGACAGGTCGCATATTGACGGCCAAAATCATCCTCATAATGAAACCAGCCTTGTTGGGTATGTTGCAGGATCTCATTGCCGAAATGACGGGCCAAGGCCGCCCCTCGAGAAAAGCCAATTACATCAATAGCCAATCGCTCACCCGTGTCCTGCCACAGAATTTCATTGAGCAGATGCTGCCACTGGTTTTGCACAATCTGATGGGCGCGCCATGCCGTGACTGCATCCCAATCAACATAACTGCTATTGCCTGGGCCACTTTGGTAGTAGGCGGTATCGGTGTACAGGTGGGTAAATTTCCAAATATTGCTGTTCAGGCGCGCATCATAGCGGGTGCCATCAAAAGCAAATAGCAGTAGTCCCATAGGATCGATGAATTGCCAGGGTTGTTGGCGTGCGTATCCCAGTAATTGTTGCCCAGGAGCCGGACCCAGCGGATCGGGATTTAGATAATGGCCTTGGTGGGGATCGTAGGTACGTAATAAATTATCATGCCAGCCAGTGATGGGATCGGCATAATGACCGGGCAACCGCAACGGCTGGTAGAAATCTGCTTGCAGTAGTTGCGCTGCGCCCAAGGGCTGGTATTGGGCACGCCAGACGAACTGTTGCTTTTCATCGCTGACGGCAATGGGAGCACCAATAAATTGGCTGTGGATGGCATATAAACGGGGTTTTTCTGTGCTGTAATCTATCACGGCTACTGGCTGATTGCCCAAATAGATATAGCGTCTCTTGATGGGGTGTAGTTGTGGTTCGGTGCCGAACGTTTGCAGTTCATCTTCGCTGCCAAACCACTCGGCTACTAATTTTTGCTGATGGTACACAAACATGTGGTGTTGGTTTGTCTGCGACGTGGGGTAAAAAGCATGGATACGCTGCCCAAAGGCATCATGCTGATAGCGAGCCACTAGATGTTTATCTTGGATGACAGCAGTCAAACGACGCTGGGCGTTATAAAAAAGTTGGCGGGAAAGGGTATCCCCGGATTCATCCAGGCCAGACCAATATTGCAGCAGTCCAGAGGCATCACGAGAGGAATCTGATCGCACAGCCAAGGAGGCTGCATTACTCGTGGCTGCATCCTCGTCCATAGCAGCGATGTTTTGGCCTAGCTCATCCCACGCCCAGTAACGCCAGTCTGAATGGGTCCTGCGCGCTCCGACTAAACGTCCTTGTTTATCGTGCAAATAGTATTGGCTGTGCCAAGGGTTGCGCGTATCAGCGGTGCCATGTTTGACAGGCATTGCCTGTGATGTCCAAGCCATATGCTGAGCGCGGACTGAGGGTGTGCTGATCCCGTTTCCGGGGGCTGGGGGTTGTAATTCCTGGGCGTGCCAGCTTAATAGGTGCTGGGCATTAAAAAGCAGCAGATGTTCGTTGTCGCCATCCAGTCCATAAAAATCAAATACCCCATTGTGATGCTCCCACAGATTAGAGTCATGCAGCTTTAATACCGTTTGGCGTGGCCCTTGGGCAGGCTGCCAGTAAATTGCCTGGGGTTGTTGGTATGCATCGTACTCATAGTGCAGGTGTCCACCTTCGAATAAATGGTGCGTAGTGAGCAATCCCACCTCATCATGGTCAAAACGATCTTCAAAAGTCCAGTGCAGGGAGCCAACCGTGGTATTTAAATGGCGGTGTACGCTGCGTTGGCGCAACTGTTGTTGTGGTCCGAGTACCCACCACTGGTGTTCATTAGGGTGTTGCAGGGTCAATCGCTGGGTACCCAAACCATCAAAATGCACGGGAATGGGGGCGTTTAGATCATCCAAGTCGTCTTTTAATAAAATTTGCTCTGGTGGCGTAGGCTGCTCGTCAATACTGATACCACGAGAAAACACCACGCTTTGGGGGTGACCTCGGGTATCACGTTGTAGGTGGGCTTGATCTCCATTGGCGTATTTGATGTGTAGCTGCTGCTGGTGATCAGGGGGGGTTGTAATACGTGTGGTGCCGGTTAAAGGGCTATGCCATGCTACTAAACGGCTATGGCCATCAAAATCCAATCGCAATTCTGCGCTGCTTAAAATATCCGTAGGGTCCATAAAGCTAAGTGTGCGGCTACCACTCGCATGGTGCTGCCAATGTACGCCTGGCCAGCCGAGCTGCGATGCTTTAGTGCCTGTTTCTGTTGCTTGCAGATTTGTGGGAGGACAGCCAACGCACTGAGGGCCGGTGCTGTGATTTAACTGCCATTGTCCTTGGTGTTGGGTAAAAAAGAATTGTGATAGCCCCTGCGCGCTGTGTACCTCTCGGTAGCGTGTGGCGGGCTGGGTAACAGTATTGATAGTGGCGGGTTGAACGGGTGCAGCAGATGAGGTGTGATTGACCGCCTCGTAATCAATACGGATCCACTGCTGGCCATCGCCCCGAGCAGAATAAATGGCTCGACCGCGTGCGTCATACCACCAGTATTGCATCCGCACGAGCGGGGATTGCTGCGTTAATTGCCAGGATACGCCTGTCAGGGCAAAGGGCAGATGAGAATCTTCGTAGTGATAATGCAAGCGCCGTCCATCGGGGTACTGTACGGTCTGTAGTCGGGCCTGTTGATGACTGGGGACCCACTCATATTCATAATTAATACGTCCAAAAGGTCCTTGGATGGCCTTAAGTAAAACGGGCGCTAAAGCGTTAGACGTGAAAGGACGGTGATAGTGTAGTTGGAGCTTGGTTGACCCCACCTGCAATGCCCGCAGGCCATGGGGCAGGGTGGGGTGATCGGCCTCATGACGGTGTAGCTGGAGCGCTCTATGGGGTTCTTTGTGCCAGCCTACGAGGTAGCCTTTGGCATTGAAACGCAGGGTATTTTTAGGGCTGAGCACGACTTCAAAACCAGTATCGGGCAATTGTTGGCGACGCAGCTGGTGAGGGGTGAGTTGTAGTTGCCGCCCATCAGCCAGCAGCAGGCGCCGTTGTTGGGGTTGCAGGCGAATATCCCAATGCAGACTCCAGCCTCGGCCTAAAATAGAGTGATGAATGGATTGAGCGTTGTAATGTCTTTGGATAAACAGTAATGTCGCCCCCGCTATTGAGGGTAGATCCTCGTGCAGGGTGTATTTATTGCCATTAATAAGATTGATAGGGTTGCCGGCTAAAGGCAAGAGCCATGGGTTGTCAGCCGCTGCACAGGCCGGTCCCAAACCCGGTTGGGCGGGGCATTGTAAAGGAGCATTTCCAGCAGCATCAGCCGCAAGCACGGGCATGGCCAAATGCGCCCCTAAGCCCAATAGGTAGAAAACTACATTGATTATGATTTGGTGCATTGTTACCCGACGAGATAGTTGAGTAAACTGTATGATGCCAAAAATAAACGGCCAGAAATGAAGGTTGTGACAGTTTTTTCTTAGGGAGAATGTGTATGTTGGTGGTTTTTGAATCCAAAGCCGCAGCGCGGATTTTGATGTTGGGTGAGCATGCCCTCAAAGTCTTGCAAGCGGCAGACAAGCTGAGTCCTGGCCAAGAATTGCCCGAACGAGGTGTATTTACTGCTGAACAATTGCCCCAAGCCATTGCAAATCTCGAGGCAGCACTGGCAGAGGACGAGGGGTACCAGCCGCAGGATGATGACGACGACGATAAGCCTCACCCACTATCTGAAAAGGTGAGCCTGACTCAGCGTGCATTTCCGTTGCTAGAGATGCTGCGAGCCGCAGAGAAAATGCAGACAACAGTGATGTGGTCTCCCGAAGACAAAGGATGGTAATTGTTTTTTACATGCCAAGACCCAACCCGTAACCAGCAATTCAGTTTATTGTTGTGTTTGTGAGTATATTAAAAACGCCCGCTTGTACCTATGCAAGCGGGCGTTTTGTTATGGGTGTTTAAATGTTCTTAAAAGGTATTCAGGCAGCTACTTGATGTACGCCTTTTTTCAACTCGTAGCGGTTAATAGCACACAAGATGGCCTTGAATGAAGAGGTCAGTATGTCGTTATGGATACCAACCCCATAGCCGCTGGGCTGTTCATCAATACGGGCCTCAATGTAGGTGGCTGCCTGGGTGTTGGTACCGGCGCCAATGGCGTGTTCAGTATAGTCCAATACCCGCAAAGGAACCCCAATGGCATCGATAAACGCAGCCAGTGCACCTTTCCCGTAGCCAGTACGTTGTTCCTCTTTACCGTTAATTTCCACCACAATATCGATGCTGACACGTTGGCTATCATCGTCGGATTTGGGTTTGCTGGTCAGTGTATGAGTAATGAGTTTCCAAGGTCCTTTGGTCTCGATGTACTCATCAGTAAAGATTTTATAAACCATGTCGGGGGTGACTTCTTTGCCGGTCTCATCGGTGTAATCCTTGATCGCACGGCTGAACTCAATTTGCAGACGACGGGGCAAGACCAAGCTGTGTTCTTGCTCAAGCAAATAAGAAACACCCCCCTTACCAGATTGGCTGTTGACGCGAATTACAGCATCGTAATTACGGCCTACATCAGCTGGGTCAATGGGCAGATAAGGGATTTCCCACACACCATCGGGATCGTGCTGGTCAAAGCCTTTTTTGATGGCATCCTGGTGCGATCCGGAAAATGCGGTAAAGACCAAATCACCCACATACGGGTGGCGTGGGTGTACGGGCAACTGGTTGCAATCCTCGACGCAGCGGCGTACCTCGTCAATATCAGAGAAGTCCAACCCGGGATTAATTCCTTGGGTATATAGGTTGAGCGCCAAAGTCACCAAACACACGTTACCCGTGCGCTCGCCATTGCCAAACAAGCAGCCCTCGATCCGATCGGCACCGGCCATTAAACCGAGCTCGGCAGCAGCTACTGCGGTACCCCGATCATTATGGGGGTGCAGGCTGATGTTGACGCTATCACGGTGCACAATGTTTTTATGCATGAACTCGATTTGGTCAGCATATAAATTGGGATAGGTGGCCTCAACAGTCGCAGGCAAGTTGAGTACCATGGGCTTTTCTGGGGTGGGTTGCCATTCTTCGATGACTGCATTGGATACGGATAGGGCCACCTCGGGCTCGGTCGTGCTGAAAACCTCGGGTGAGTATTGAAAAAACCAATTGGTCTGCGGGTATTTGGCCATTTCTTCTTTGACCTTGCGCGTACCGTCGAGAGCGATTTGCTGTACTTCGGCTGGTGTCATATCAAAGACAATGCGTCGAAACGCCGGAGCACAGGCGTTATAGAGGTGTACCATGGCATTTTTTGCACCCGCTAAAGATTCAACAGTGCGCTCGATAAGCTCGGGGCGGGATTGGGTCAGACCAATGATAGTGACATCATCAGGGATATGGTCATTTTCAATAAGCAAACGGACAAAATCAAAGTCGGTCTGCGATGCCGAAGGAAAACCAACCTCGATTTCCTTGAAGCCTGTGCGCACTAAAAGGTCAAAAAAGCGCAGCTTTTGCTCTGGATTCATGGGTTCGATAAGCGCTTGGTTGCCATCGCGCAAATCGGTGCTCATCCAGATGGGGGCTTTGGTAATGGTTTTAGAAGGCCAAGTGCGCTCGTTAAAACCGTCCTTAAAGGGGGTAAAAGGAATATATTTTTTGGAAGGATCGGAAATCATGATACACCTACATAACAGAAAACTGGAATTGTTTTCCGTCGCCTCTAGCGTACTGTTGGAACCACCTTGAAGCCAGTGACGACGGCTATCAAAATGTGGCTACATACGGCTGCCGAACTGCCACAGGACACTAGGCCCGGCAACCGATCGCTAGGAGTAGTAGGCCAAATAAAGAAAGGTTGTGAGCGCGCAAAACGCTGCCGCCCGCAGCAACGGGGCTGGCATTAAAAGCGATAAGAGAGGCGTTTTGGCGTGTCTTCATACCCTATAGCATATACGCAAAATCAAATAGTATGCAAGACTTCTTTGGTGCTGGCATCAGGATCGCCCTGGGGCGGAGTATTTTCCTGACTTTGCTGAATGAGGCGAGCATGTGTATGTGACAGTTTGATTTGCTCATAGCGACCTTGGCGCAAAGCCTGTGCTGTGCGCTGTAAAACCCCTACAGTAATAGGCTCGCGGCGGTCTTGCCAGACCCAAGCCAAGACCTCACGACTGGCAGGGCCTAACTCGCGCAACAAGCCCTCGATACTGTGGGCTGAAATGGGTGTCAGCCGATTGCGCCGGTGTATAAATACAACGAAGACATAGAGGAAATAAGCAATAAATATACTGCAAATGATAATCAAGCCCCACCAGAAAAAGGGGTTGTAGCGTTCGACCCATGTCAGAACCTCGGGGCCCAAAGTATCAAAGACAGCATAGTCCAGAGAGCTGCCAAAACCTATCACCCATTTAATGGCAGTCCACCACAACAGCGCCACGATCACAACGACTGCAGCAGCGGTAATGCGGCTTACCAAGGTGTAACGCAAAATGGTTTTATGCAGTGCACTGCGATCGCGCAAGCGAGGAGAATCGGAAGTCTTCATTGTTATTGGGTTTATCTACAGTTTTACTTCACTCTAGTGTAGCTGAAAGCAATCAACGCGAAAACAATCGTTTGAATAAGCTTTCTTATGTGCTTTATTTTGATGAATATGGTTCTTGGTGGGGACAATACAATAGACAATTAATGTAACTGTTTGTAGGGCGGGCCATCTTTTTGTACTATTAGCGTGTATTGAATGGTGGGGCAATAGCATTTTTTCCCTAGTTGCGGTAAAACCCCAATTCATTTACACATGCAAACTCGTTAGCATCGAGCTTGATTTGGTGTGTTTGCGTGATCCGCGTAAAGCACGCCACAAGCTCTGCCTGATTGATTCGATCAGGGATGGCTTGTCTATTAGAAATAAACAAAATCGGAGATTTATATGAAGACAGCAGCTACTAGGCTATTTGCTATTTTTGGTAGCACTCTGGCAATGACTTTTTCTGCATCCGCATTGGCGCAAGATGACCCTATCGTCATCAAGTTTAGCCACGTGGTTGCTGATTCGACTCCTAAAGGTCAGGGTGCAATGAAGTTCAAAGAGGTGGCCGAAGAGCTCCTGCCCGGCCGCGTCGAAGTACAGGTGTTCCCCAACTCACAGCTGTTTGGCGATGCTCGCGAGCTTGAAGCCTTACTCTTGGGTGATGTACAGATTTTGGCACCATCACTGTCCAAATTTGACCGCTACACGCCAAAGCTGCAGATTTTTGATCTGCCCTTCCTCTTTGATGATATGGATGCAGTTGATCGCTTTCAGGCCAGCGAGGCAGGTCAGGGCTTGCTCGATAGTATGCAAGACCGTGGCATTCAGGGTTTGGCATACTGGCATAACGGGATGAAGCAGCTGTCCACTAATGAAGATCAGCTTTCTGAGCCCGGCGATATCAAAGGCTTGAAGTTCCGTGTACAGGCATCTGACGTGCTCGAAGAGCAATTCCGCGCTTTGGATGCTAACCCACAGAAACTCGCCTTTAGCGAAGTCTATCAAGCACTGCAAACCGGTGTTGTAGATGGCCAAGAGAACACCTGGTCGAACACTTATTCGCAAAAGTTCCACGAAGTCCAAAAAACCATTGCCGAGACTAACCACGGTGTGATTGACTACATGGTCATTACTAATTCTGACTGGTGGAATGGCTTGGACGAGGACGTCCGTGAAGCGCTGACTGAGGCCATGAATCAGGCGACTGAGCATGCTAACTCCTTAGCAGCCGAGCTCAACGAGCGTGACAAACAGCGCATTATTGAAGAAGATCGCGCACAGTACTACGAGATGACCCCCGAGGAAATCGAAGTCTGGCGTGAAGCCGTTCTGCCCGTATGGCAAAAGTTTGAGGATGACATCGGTCCGGATTTGATTCAATCTGCAGTAGATTCTAACGAGTCCGACGATAGCTAAGCACCGAGTGCGATTTATCCTCAGCACTTTGTAAAAAATGCCGCCGTTTGGCGCCTTGAGCGAGGTGTCAATCTGGCGGCTAGTGTTGTTTATCCTTCTTATCAGGAGCTCTTATGTTCTTGTCGTGGCTGGGCCGGCTAGAGGAATGGTTGATTTCTCTTTTGCTGGCTGCAATGACAGTTGTCACCTTTGTTCAGGTGGTGGCCCGCTATTTGTTTGGGTATAGCTTTTCCTGGGCATTTGAGCTGACAACCTTTTTTTTCGGTGGCGTGATTTTTATCGGCATTTCGTATGGGATCCGTGTGGGTGCCCATATCGGAGTGGATGCCTTGGTCAAGCTGATGCCTTCGGGGCTGGCCCGTGTAGTGAGCATTTTAGCTGTCTTACTGTGTCTGGTTTATAGCGTCATTGTATTTATTGGGGGTTGGGAATACGTCGAGCGCATGTATCGTATCGGTATTTATGCTCAGGACGTCCCCATCAAAATGTGGATCCCGCGCGTGGTATTGCCGTTAGGCTTCGGATTGATGTTCTTGCGTTTTTTGCAGGCACTGATTGATTTACTCCGAGGCAAAGACGTCGCCCTGGTCGGTGACGAGGCCGAAGATGCATTGCAACTTCGTATCGATGAAACTGATGCAGCAAAACAGGATAAGCCATGACAACGGTAATGCTCTTTGTGTTTTTATTCGTGTTCATGTTTATGGGCATGCCTGTTGCGGTTGCTCTGGGGCTGTCTTCTTTGGGCACGATTTTGTTGTTTGCCAATGACTCCTTGGCGTCCTTGGTGCTCAAGATGTACGAAACATCCGAGCACTACACCCTGATGGCCATTCCTTTCTTTGTGATTGCCGGGATGTTCATGACCACCGGTGGAGTCGCACGGCGCATGATTAACTTTGCCAACGCCGCCGTAGGGCATTTGCATGGCGGGCTGGCCATTGCATCTGTATTGGCTTGTGTACTCTTTGCAGCTGTATCGGGCTCATCACCAACCACGGTAGTGGCAGTCGGATCTATTGCCATTGCCGGGATGGTACGGGCGGGCTATTCCGAATCATTTGCCGCTGGGGTTGTATGTAACGCCGGAACGCTGGGAATCCTGATACCGCCCTCTATCGTCCTGGTTGTTTACGGGGCCGCGACCGAAACCTCAGTTGGACGTCTCTTTATGGCAGGGGTCATCCCCGGTGTGCTATTAGGCTTATTGTTGATGGTCATTATTTATATTGTGGCCCGCATCACCAAAATGCCTACTCACCCGCGTGCCAGCCTGCGCGAAGTATTGACAACAGCAAAAGACTCCATCTGGGGAATCTTGTTGGTTTTCATCATATTGGGCGGGATATACGGCGGGGTATTTACACCCACCGAAGCCGCTGCAGTTGCTGCAGTCTACTCTTTTATAGTGGCGCTCTTTATCTATCGGGACATTGGCTTTAAAGACATACCACGTGTCTTTTCCGACTCAGCACGCGTAACTGTGATGCTCATGTTCATCATCGTCAACGCATTACTATTTGCCCACGTGTTGACGACCGAACGCATCCCCCAAGCCATTGCTGAGCAAATTATCGCTATGGAAATGGCACCATGGCAATTCCTGATCGTAGTCAACCTGATCCTGCTGGCCGCAGGAGCATTCATGGAACCCACAGGAATTATCCTGATTTTGGCACCCATCCTATTCCCCATCGCCATGCAACTGGGCATAGACCCCGTACACTTGGGGATCATCATGGTGGTCAACTTGGAAATCGGGATGATTACACCGCCCATAGGACTCAACCTGTTCGTAACGTCGGGGATAACGACCTTATCCATCGGACAGGTGATACGAGCGGCGTCCCCGTGGCTCATCGTTCTGCTGGCTTACTTAATACTCGTAACCTACGTGCCACAAATCGCACTCTGGCTACCTGACGTATTGGGAACCTAAGTTTCAGCTTATTAAACGTAATAGTAGACCACTAATAAGAAAGCCCCCACAGCTCATTGAATTTTGACTGCGGGGGCTTTTCATTTTAAAAAGCATGGTTATAAATATGCACTGCAGCAAAAGCTACCAGATCAAAATGGTTCGAGAGAGCTATTTTGGAAATGTTTCGAGCGACAGCGAGACATTGAGAAAATAACTCTCGCAGACTTATTACGTGCCTTTGCCTACACATAGCACAGAGAGCATCGATACACATGCTTTTAGAGACATAGCAACAGACGAGCTCACTGGCTCACAAACTGCCAAATCAAGAGCTCGGAAGAAAATGTTTTGCAGATGTTCCGAGCGCAGCGAGATATCAAAAAACAATTCCTGCAGAGAGACGAGCAGATACTCGCTGTAGGCAAGGGTTGTGGTAGCTACTTCTAAAAGTCCTTTTTCGGACACTCGCTGACCTGCCCCCATGCATTATTGGGCGCACAGTACTTATTGCGAGCCTCCCAAGCACAGCTAGGACGCTTGAAAAAACCTAACTGCTTACACGCCTCGAGCTCGCGCTGAAGATCAGCCTGCCAGCTGCCACCTTGTTGAGGGCTGGGGTCGGTCTCGACCACATCCTGAGATGGGGGGGGCGGAGGATCACCCGCTTCGACAGGCTGCACACGATCCAGTTGGGCGATGCCCTGTAGGCCGCTGTCATGCTGATCACGACCAGTGATGCGAATGGCTTCGCTCATGCTGATGGTTGTGGTGGCCAACGAAATAGGGGGCGCTTCGGCAAAGAGATCATGACTGTTATCGATTTGCCAGCTAAGGGTGTCGGGGTCTTCGGGGATGCCTAGACGGCCATCGACCAAAGGCTGCGGTGGCTGTGCGGTAAAAGGCTTGCCATCGGCACCAAGCGTGGTTTGAGGAGAAAAGTCCTCAAAGGATGCGACCGTGGGTACCCGCATCGGGCCATTTTCAATAAGCCAGTTGCCTAATAAGTAACCGCCCCATGCTGATGCTCCGAGAACGGAAAGCAATACGACGAATATTAAACGCCAAGACATTGTTGCTGATGTTTTATAAGTGGACTCATGTGCTGTCCATTGTAACCAAAACCCGTTTTGAAAGTGCCCATAATCGTAAACAAAAGAAAGTGACTATGGGACACCTTGGTCCCATAGCGTATGAGGGCTGTTTAGTCCCCAAAAATATGCCCACTGTGTTCGCGCAGGCTATGAAATTCGATGGCGGGATGTAGATCTTGGGCAACTCGTAATTGAGCCGGTGAAGAGGCTAAAAACGCTACCGCATCGACGACGTCATAGGCGATGTTGCCTGCCTGTTGATCGATAAAGCGTTGTAGGGCCTCGGGGTCTTCGCTGGTGACCCAGCGCGCCATCTGATAACGCGAGGGACTAAATTGGGCATCGACGGCGTATTCATTTTTCAGGCGCTGGGCGACCACTTCAAACTGGAGTTGCCCGACTGCACCTAGCAAGGTGGTGCCACTGCTCAGGTGGGGGCGAAAGACTTGGATGGCGCCTTCCTCACCTAATTGAGTCAGACCGGTGCGCAGTTGTTTGGTGCGCATGGGATCGCGAACTTCGACGGCCTGGAAAAGCTCTGGTGCAAAAAAGGGCAGACCAGTAAATTGTAGGTCTTCGCCTTCGGTGAGTACATCGCCCAGTTGCAATAATCCGTGGTTGGGAATGCCGATGATATCGCCTGCATAAGCTTCGTCCAGTCGTTCACGGCGTTGTGATAAAAAAGTCACTACGTTATTGGGGCGGATTTCCCTTTTACTACGTACCACATGCAAACGCATGCCTCGGTCAAAATGGCCTGAGCTCACGCGTACAAAAGCCACTCGGTCGCGGTGTGCTGGATCCATATTAGCCTGCACTTTAAAAACCATGCCGGTAAATTTTTCTTCGGTTGGCTGGACTTTGCGCTGCAAAGCATCGCGTGCGCCTGGGGCGGGGGCCCAATTAACTAATGCATCCAGTATTTCTTGTACGCCAAAATTATTCAGTGCTGAACCAAAAAACACAGGTGTTTGCTGCGCCTGCAGAAATTCATCCTTATCAAAATC
>DATGTW010000127.1:0-5030 GCA_035301625.1 Paenalcaligenes sp. | reverse complement strand
GAGTCATGGCGAAAATCCCCCAAGTATGTGTATAAAAAAGGTTTAACGAGTGCGTGTGGGCGGGGGGTACAGGTGCTCTAATAAAGTGCTTCGCACTGTGGTGAGGTGTTCATGCATGGCCAAGCGTGCCGCTTGGGCATCTCGGGATTGGATACCTGTCAGGATTTTCTCGTGCTGCTCTATATATAGTGTTTGGCGTTCGACAGATAAAGAAGCACGGCGCAGTTTCCCCCATGAAGTCTGCGCTCGTGCGGCAATCAATACTTTTAAAAAATGATTGAGAATACTGTTGTGTGTTGCTTTGCCAATGGCTTTATGAAAAGAGCTATCCCATTTTTCCCATTCTTGGGCATCGCCATAGGTGTCTTGGCTGAGCTGTATGCACCGTTGAATTTCATCGATGTTAGATGAATTGGCATGAATAGCTGCCAAGGCTGCAATTTCGGGCTCTAGGGCCAGACGAGCATCCATCAATTCCAGTGGCCCCGTGTACTGTTTGACATCCAGACTACCTAAATTATCCGCGGGCTCTGCATGTGTCGATCCCGAAGCGGTAGTGGGGTTATCAGGGGTGTCGGTGGTGCCGATTACAATCGTGCCGCGTCCAGGCACGCGCTGGATGATTTGCTCGGCCTCGAGTATTTCCAGTGCCTCGCGTAGCACCCGGCGGCTGACGCTGAGATCAGCAGCCAGAACGCGCTCAGGCGGGAGCCTGGAGCCCTTTTCCACATCGGGTTGTGACAGACGCTGGCGCAAAATACGCAGTACTTGCGCAGAACGTCGTTCGTTGAGGGGGAAATTGTGCATAAAAACTTTATGACCCTTGAAATATGGTTATAGCACCTGTACTTACCTAAAATTACAGCGCGCTGATAATCATATTTGCAGAATTAAAAAGCAGGAAAGCCACAAAGGCCAGCTTGAGGTGTCTGGGCTTGATGGTGTGGGCCATTTTAGCACCATACGGGGCCATAAACCCTGTGATCGGGACCAAGATTATAAAGGCTAGTAAATTTACATAACCAAAGCTGAAGGGGGGCAAATCTGGGTGATTCATGCCCGAAAGAAAAGCGCCTACCGCACCGGGAATAGAAATTAATAGGCCAATCGCGGCAGCAGTGCCCACGGCTCGACGGATAGGGTATTTGAATATACTCAAAATAGGCACGCTGAGCGTTCCACCACCAATGCCCATAATCGATGACACACCACCGACAATCAAACCCAGTAGCCAACGGAAAATGCCCTTGGGGAATTTATCAGGATCCTCTGTTTCGGGTTCTTTGGAAACCAGCATATAAATAGCTACCAAGGCTGCAACCCCACCAAAGATCAAAGACAGTGCTGCTGTTTTGATAGAGCTAAATACAATCATCCCCAAGACAGCCCCGATGAATAACCACGGCCCCCAACTACGTAATAAGGTCGTATCTATGGACCCCCTAGCATAATGCGCACGCGTTGAAGAGGCGGCTGTAGCTACGATGGTAGTTAGCGAGGTGCCCACAGCCAAGTGCATGCGCACTGATTCATCGACCCCAAGCGCAATAAATAAATAAAACAAAATGGGTACCAGCACGATGCCGCCGCCTACGCCCAGCAGCCCTGCAATAACCCCGGCCACCACCCCTGCAATCATGATGGCAAATGTAAATAAAAGAATGACGCCAAGACTATAGCTCATAAAAAATCTCCAAGAACCGTTCGGGAACCAATTAGAGTCCAATTGAAGCAGATGGTACCACTATGAGTCCAATTAATCTATATTCATTTCATAATTCACGAACTGAAACTTTCAATTTTCGATATATTAGTGTTTACGCCTATTAAAAAGGAACCATTTTGAGATTAATATCTGTTTGTGGTACCAGGTTTTTCGCAAAAGGAGATACGGTGTGTTTACCAATCCATTCAGTTTTACACGTCAGCCTATATATGCCCCTTCAGGGATGGTCGCTACGTCACAGCCTTTGGCAGCTGAGGTTGGGGTGTCAATATTAAAAGAAGGGGGTAATGCGGTTGATGCCGCCATCGCGACAGCGGTGGCTTTGACCGTATTAGAGCCCACGCAAAATGGCATTGGTGGTGACGCCTTTGCTTTATTGTGGGATGGCAAAAAAGTTCACGGATTAAATTCTTCGGGGCGCTCTCCAGCGTTATTGGATCGGGATTTCCTTGGTCTTCAAGAGGGGGATTCGATGCCGGCTTATGGGTGGTCTGGGGTAACTGTCCCAGGGGCACCGCGCAGCTGGATCGAGATGCACCGCAATTTTGGTCGTTTACCATTTAGAAAACTATTTGAACCTGCTATTCAATACGCGCGCTATGGGTATCCCATAGGACCTGTGGTGGCCGAGTATTGGCGCCGTGCGGACAGGATTTTTAGCCAGCAAGAGGGTCCTGAGTTTGCCGCTTGGCACGATACTTTTATGCCGTCAGGCTTTACACCTAGGGCAGGGCAGGTTTGGCGTAGCGAGGCCATGGCTCAAACCCTAGAGGCACTGGCTGATTCCGAGACACAGGATTTTTATCAGGGGCGCATTGCCGAGCAGATTGCCCAGTTTTCCAAAGATACTGGGGGTGCTCTGCGATATGAGGATTTGGCTAGGCATAGCAGTGAATGGGTCGAACCGATATCTGCCCATTACAAAGGGCATGATATCTGGGAATTACCCCCCAACAACCAGGCTATTGCCACTTTGATGGCATTGAAAAAATTACAAGCAGTCGACCTGCCCGATCATTGGGCTAGCCCTCGGGGCATCCACCTACAGATCGAGGCGATGAAACTGGCCTTTGCAGATACATTAGCGTATGTCGGTGATCCTGAACACAGTAAAGTCAGCCCACAGGCCCTGCTGGATGATGCCTATATCGCTCAGCGACGCACCCTGATTGGTGAGCAGGCCAGTGATCCCGTGGCTGGTATGCCTGAAAATGGCAATACCGTCTATCTGTCTGTGGTGGACAAAGACGGCATGATGGTCAGTTTTATTCAATCTAACTACATGGGCTTTGGCAGTGGGGTGGTCGTTCCCGATACAGGTATTGCCCTGCATAACCGCGGGCATAGTTTCAAGCTGGAATCGGGACATCCCAACGAGCTCAAACCCAATAAACGTCCGTATCACACCATCATGCCTGGTTTTATGACCCGTGATGGGCAGGCCGTCGGACCCTTTGGGGTGATGGGTGCTTTCATGCAACCCCAGGGGCATTTGCAGGTCGCCGTCAACACGCTGAACTATGGCATCAACCCACAAACCGTGCTGGATTTACCCCGCTGGATGTGGGTCAGGGGCAAAGAAATCCGCGTTGAGCAAGGCATGCCCAAAGAGGTCGTTCTCGGCCTGCTCGAGCGGGGGCACGAGGTCACTGTATCGCCCGATGACACCGGGTTTGGGCGTGGGCAAATTATCTGGCGACAGCCTAATAATGTGCTCGTTGGTGGCTCGGATGGCCGTGCTGACGGGCAGGCGATTGGTTATTAATGACTTTTTATCTGTGATTGGTCATTAAATGGTTTTTTCTTGACCAATTACAGTTTAGCTATCGAACAAACACTTCAATTTTAAAAATTAGATATCTTAAATAATGAGGAGACTGTAATGGAGAACGTTCGAGTTCAAAGACCCAGGTTGTCTTATGCTGCTGTAGCAGTAATGGCAAGTTTTGTGGTGAGCGCAGGCAATGCTTATGCGTACCCTGATGAGCCTATCGAGTTAGTGGTTTCGTATGCTTCGGGTGGAATTTCCGATGTGATGGCACGTAGCTTTGCCCATGCATTAGAGCAACAAATAGATGGTAATGTCGTCGTACAAAACCGTCCGGGTGCCGCCGGTATTGTGGGAACCAATCACGTATTTAATGCAGATCCCAGTGGGCATACGTTGTTGCTGGCACGCATTGCGACCATGTCGGTGGCTCCAGCCCTTCAAGAGGTTCCCTATGACACCGAGGACTTTTCTGTTGTGGGATTACTAGCCACAGACCCATACGCATGTGTCACTGGAACGCGTAAACCCTACGAAACCCTGGATGACCTCAAAGAGGCTATTCAAGAAAAGCCTGGCAGCGTGACTTATAGCTCGTCTGGGGTGGGCTCGTTGAACCAGTTTGGTGCGCTGCGCCTGCTAGAACTGCTGGATGTGGGTGATGCCAAGACAGCCGCCAACCATGTGCCCTATGGGGGCGAAGGGCCAGCTCTGACGGCGGTGGCAGGTGGGCACATCGACTTTTTTTGCGGCAATATCGCGCCGATATTGCCACAAATACAAAGTGGCACCGTACGTGGTTTGGTTGTAGCAGCGGATGAGCGCCACCCCGATATGCCTGATGTTCCGGTTGCCGCTGAGGTAGGCGTACCTGACTATGCCGAGGTAGTGGGTTGGAGTGCTATCATCGCACCTCCTAACACTGACGATGCCGCTATCGAGGCATTGGGCGAAGCCATGCAAAAAATCAAAAACAATGAAGAATGGAATGAACAAATCATCAAGTTAGGTGCTGTTCCTGATATCCGTAGCCCCGAAGAAACCGCTGAGTTCATACAAGATCAAACAGCGCTGTATCGGGAAATGGTGGAAAGGTTGGACTTAAAAGCCAAATAATTCATCTAGCCAACATGGAGGAGATAACCCATGAAGGACGTGATTACTGGTGTTGTATTAATACTGTTGTCTTTGTTTGGAATCCATTGGCTAGCGCCTAATGCTATCGAGGAAGTGGGGCCTGCGCCGAATTTGGCTATGTCTCCTTCATTTTGGCCCGTGGTGATCTTTTATTTTATTTTGGTTCTTAGCGTGCTCATGACTATCAAAGCAGTTGTGGTGTGGGCAAAAAACAAAACAGCAGTTCACGAAAATGTTAATTACCGCGGCATGGGCAAGGTGCTTTTGGCAATTGCCCTGCTGGTGCCTTATTACTATTTGGGGCTAACGCTGGGGCTTTTAATCGCTTCGTGCATTATTTTGGCTGTTTATAGCATTTTAGCTGGCGAGCGTTGCATCAAATCGATCAGTGCATGGTCG
>DATGTW010000126.1:0-6624 GCA_035301625.1 Paenalcaligenes sp. | reverse complement strand
ATCCCGCTTTCGGCCTGAACCAATAAATCATAGGCGCGTTTATCAGACATGGGCCCGTCCTCGCCATAACCCGTGATATCGCAGGTAATCAGGCGGGGGTATTTTTCCCGCAGGGTTTGCCAATCAAAGCCGGCGCGTTTGGCTGCCCCGGGTCCCAAGTTTTGTACAAAAACATCCGCCTGGGCGATGAGTTTTTGCAAAAGCTCAGCGTCCTCGGGCTTTTTGAAATCAAGCACAATGGATTCTTTACCTCGGTTGAGCCACACAAAATACGTGCTCTCACCATTCACAACGCTGTCATAACCGCGGGCAAAATCCCCCTCCGGGCGTTCAATCTTGATCACGCGCGCACCTGCATCAGCCAGGCGAGACGTTAGATAAGGGGCGGCTGCCGCCTGCTCGACTGCGACCACTAATAAACCTTGTAAAGGCAAATTCATCTCTCTCGCGCTCCTAAATCAATTGATCGGTTTGGGTATATTTTATTTATTGTTAATAATAATACTGCGTAGTATTATTTGTCAATCAACGCAACTCCAGGAGGATACATACCATGCAAGGTGCTTTAAGTGGAATTCGGGTCATTGACCTGACGAATTATGTTTTTGGACCGGTGACCACCCAATTATTGGGGGACATGGGCGCCGAAGTCATCAAAGTCGAACCGCCTGCCGGTGATCCGATGCGCCACGTCGGCAAGAGCAATTCACCTCATATGGGCTCAGGATTTTTAAACCTGAACAGAAATAAAAAAAGCGTGGTGCTGGATTTAAAACAAAGCGCCGCACAAAAGCATCTGCATCAGCTGCTGGAAACGGCTGATGTGCTGGTTCATAACCTACGCTCGGAGTCTTTAAAAAAGCTAGGATTGGATTATCCTACCCTGCAAGCTCAATACCCGCAGCTGATATATGCCAGCGCATTGGGTTTTGGGGCTCAGGGCTGCTATTTTGATCGACCTGCCTATGATGACATTATCCAGGGGCTCAGTGCCATGGTCGATTTGAATCAAAAAAATGCCGACCAGGCGCTGTATATGCCCATGCTATTTACAGACAAATTATGTGGCCTGGTGCTGTACGGGGCCATCACCACAGCACTATTTCATCGGGAAGAAACGGGGCTTGGGCAACAAGTATCCGTCCCCATGCTGGAAACCGCTGTGTCATTTAATCTGCTGGATCATATGGCAGACGGTATTTTTCAACGCCAGTCTGCACAGAATAAGCTCGGATACCAACGTGTTTTAAGTCACTATCATCGGCCTTTGCGCACATCGGATGGGGTCCTATGCCTAGTAGCCAACAGTGATCGGCAATGGCAAAGACTCTTTAGCCTGTTAGGGGTGCCCGAGCTCACTCATGACGAGCGATTTATCGGGATAGGCAATCGCATTAAAAACATCGAGGCGCTGTATGAAATTGTCGAGAAAAAACTGCAAACCCACACCACCGAGCATTGGCTGACAAAGTTTGAGCAAGCAGAAATCCCTGCCAGCCCCGCAAATACCCTGGAGGGCCTGACCCAGGATCCGCACCTGGTCCAGGCAGAGTTTTTTAAAGAAACCGACCATCCCAGTGAGGGCAAGCTGTTATCCCCCGATTTGTTTATGCAATTCTCACAAACCCCTGGAACCATTGCAGGCCCAGCACCTAGATTAGGTGAACATACCGAAGAAGTGCTGGGCGATCTCAACGGATCAACTGACGTGCAATAATCAGTTTTTGCACCTCGCTGGCGCCCTCGTAAATGCGTAGGGCACGAATATCACGGTAGAGTTTTTCCAGGGTAGAGTTGGTGATTAAACCTCTGCCGCCCAGCATTTGCAGGCTTTGATCGATGATCTGCTGGGCATTTTCCGTGGCCGAGTACTTGGCCATCGCAGTTTCTGCGGTGGTCTTGCGTTGCTTGACATCCATCAGCCAAGCAGCCCTATAGGTTAATAATAAAGACTCATCCAGCTTGAGGGCCAGCTCGCCAATGATGGACTGCGTCAATTGAAAATCAATCAAATGCTGGCCAAACATGGGACGCTGATGGGCGTACTCAATGGCCGTTTGTAACGCCGAAGTCGCAAAGCCCAACGCCGCCCCCGCTACCGAACAACGAAATACATCCAATGTATCCATGGCGATTTTAAACCCCACCTCTGGCGAACCCAACTCCTTATCTGCAGGCACAAAAGCATCATGAAATTTTAAATAAGACAGAGGGTGGGGCGACATGACCTCGATCGTGTGCGATCGATCCAACCCAGGATTATCGGCATCAACAATAAAAGTAGCGATGCCCTTGGCCCCCTGGGTGCCTTCAAGACGCGCAAACACACAAAAATAATCAGCGATGTTGCCATTGGAAATCCACATCTTTTCGCCATTGAGCAAAAAACCGCCCTCTGTTGGGGTGGCAGTACAAGATAACGCCGCCGCATCCGAACCGGAATCAGGCTCGGAAAGGGCAAAAGCCGCAATCTTGTCCCCATTTAAAGCCGCTGACAAGTATTCCTCTTTTTGTTCTGCAGTGCCATACAACGCAATGGGGATAGAGCCCAGCCCCTGCATCGCAAAAGTAAAATCAGCCAAAGCATGGTGCTCGGCCAGCGCTTGACGCACCAAGCTCAAAGCCCGCACCTGAAGCCCCGCAGTCACCGGGTTCACCGCATCAACCGCTGCAGGGGCCACCGAGTATTGCAACAAACCCTCTTCATGCAAAATTCGCAAAGCAGTCCGGCACTGATCCTCCAAAGAGGGCAACGAATCCAGCTGCGCAGCAATCACCGCACCCACCTCACGGGCACGGGAATAAACATCAATGAGGCGAGAGTCAAAAAAGGGCAAGTCTTGTAGTTTATTTCTCATGATTCATTCTTTACTTTTAAAATTTCTCGTGCTAAACATTATTATTAATAATGATACTACGCAGTATTATTTATTCAAAGCCATTGAAGCAGTACTTAAGAGACACAACCAAAGGAGGAAGTATATGCTTACTCGAGCAGCAAAAGTGATGGGCGCAGCATTTGCCTTGTCTTGCAGCCTGGGCCTGGCAACAGCCTCTGATCTCGACGGGGTAAAAAGAGGCGGGACCTTGACCGTGGGTTCGTACCAAGCCCCACGACATTTAAATGGGGCCGTCCAATCGGGGTTTGCAACGGCAATTCCCAGTACCCAGCTATTCGCCAGTTTGGTGCGTTTTGATGATGAATGGAATCCTCAGCCGTACCTGGCGACATCCTGGGAGTGGTCGGATGATGATAAAACGCTGACCCTGCAGTTGCGTGATGACGCGTTATTTCATGATGGAGAGCCCGTGACCTCTGAGGATGTCGCTTTTTCAATCATGGCCGTCAAAAACAATCATCCTTTTCAACCCATGATGGCCGCCATCGACACGGTAGAAACCCCAGATCCTCATACCGTGCGCATACACCTACATAACCCGCATCCCGCCTTGCTGATTGCATTATCACCCACCTTAACGCCCATCCTCCCCAAGCATATTTATGACGATGGGCAAGACATTAAAACCCACCCCAGAAACATGGATGAAATCATTGGTTCGGGGCCATTCAAATTCAAAAGCTTTCAGCAGGATGAGGAAGTCGTACTGGAACGTTTTGATGATTTCTTTATTGAGGAACGACCCTACCTAGACAAAATAATCATCAAGTTTAATCCTGATATTACAACCTTATTGATGAGCTTAGAGCGTGGGGACCTCCAGATGGTGCCTTATGCCAGCGATCCCATCCAACTGAGCAGAGCCCAGGACAATGACGACATCGTGCTGATCGATAAAGGCTATGAAGGCATTGGCTCAATTGCCTGGCTGGCCATCAACACCGAGCGCGAACCCCTCAATGACAACAGAGTGCGACAGGCGATTGCCTATGCGCTTGATAAAGATTTCATCAATCAAGCACTGACCGCAGGGTTTGCACAACCCGCCATAGGGCCTATTCATAGCTCCAGCCCCTATGCCATGGAAACCAATCAATATGAATTGGATTTGGATAAAGCGAATCAACTGTTGGATGAAGCTGGCCTAAAAGCCAACGACCAAGGCGAGCGCTTTAAACTGACCTTTGACATTATGCCCGGAGTGCCCGCATTGAATAAAAATTTGGCCGAATATGCCCGCTCACAACTTAAAAAAATCGGCATTCAGGTTGAATTGCGCGCGCATGCGGACTTTTCTTCATGGGCTAAGCGCATGGCCGACCATGACTTTGATATATCCACAGATACAGCATGGAACTGGGGTGACCCGGTGATTGGTGTTAACCGTACCTATCTGTCATCCAATATCAAAAATATCGTCTGAACCAATACCCAGTCCTATCGCAATGAACGCGTCGACGAGCTTTTACAAAACGCAGCCATTGAAACCGATGAGGATAAGAGAAAGGCCATGTATGCAGAGTTTCAAGAGATCATCACCCATGACCTGCCGTTGATTTATATCGCTGAAAGCCCCAATCACACGCTGGTGACAAACAATGTACGCAACGCTCCGGACAGTATTTGGGGCCCGCTTTCTCCTTACGACGAGGTCTATTTAGACGATTAAAAAATAGTATTTGCCTTCATTACCTAGGCGCGCACATCAAAAACAATCAGTATTACAGGAGAATTGAAATTGGGTACATCAGCAACAGAAAATAAAATCACAGTCTATCGGGCACGTAAAATACTGACGATGAATCGCATGCAGCCGTACGCCACCCACGTCGCTATACGTGATGGCCGTATCCTCTCGGTGGGTGGTGAAGAGCAAATGCGCGCATTTAATATCTCTGAAATAGATAATACTTTTGCAGATAAAGTATTAATGCCCGGTTTGGTCGAAGGCCATAGCCACCTGTACGAAGGGGTGGCATGGCTATTTGTCTATATCGGTTATTTTGACCGGCGTGATCCTGATGGCGTGCTATTGCCGGGCCTAAAAAGCAAAGAAGCAATCATCAATCGTTTAATAGAAGCTGAGCAGGCCATGGAAGGCGACGAGCCACTGATTGCCTGGGGTTTTGACCCGTTATACTTTGGCTCGGACCGGGTCACGACAGATGATCTGGACAAAATATCGCCAACACGTCCCGTGGTCATCCTGCACGCCAGCATGCATATACTTAATGTTAACAGCATGGCTCTTAAACAAGCAGGCATCGACCGATTTACCGATGTAGAGGGGGTCGCACGGTTTGCCAATGGCGAGCCCAATGGTGAACTGCGTGAATTTGCCGCGATGTTTCCCGTGTATCGCATGATCGGCGACCCCTTTAGGACCTGGGGGGCGCACCCCAAATGCCTGAAAATGTTTGGGCAAATCGCCCTTAACGCCGGCGTCACCACGGCAACAGACCTGGTCAATGAACTCCACCCTGAGGCCGTAAAACAATTATCCAGTTTGACCGCACAAGCTGACTACCCCGTCAGAATCGTGGCAGCCGCCTCGGGGCGCACCTTTGGGCGTGACACCCAAGCCTGTGTTGAAAATATTAAAAACGTCAGCAGCTATGCCCATGACAAACTACACATGGGCATGATCAAGTTAGTCATTGACGGCTCTATACAAGGATTCACTGCCCGACTATTGTGGCCCGGCTACCATAACGGTGCGCCCAATGGCATATGGGCATCCTTTCCTCCCAGCGAACTGGTGGACATCATCGCAGAATACCACCGCGCCGGCGTACAGATGCATATCCACACCAATGGTGATGAAGCCACCGAAATCACCCTGGATGCCCTCGAACGCGCACTGAGCCTGTACCCACAATTTGACCACCGCCATACACTGCAGCACTGCCAAATGGCGACAGCAGCGCAGTTTAGACGCATCGCAAAACTGGGATTATGCGTCAATCTATTTTCTAACCATATCTTTTATTGGGGCGACGCCCACCAAGCAATCACACTGGGCCCCGACCGCGCAAACAACATGAATGCCGCTAAAACAGCATTGCAGCTAGGCATACCGACCGCCATACACTCTGACGCACCCATCACACCACTCAGCCCTTTATTTATAGCGTGGTGTGCAGTCAACCGAACCACCGCAACCGGCACGGTACTGGGCGAGCAAGAACGCATCAGCATAGAACAAGCCCTGTACGCCATCACCATGGGCGCAGCCTATACACTCCACATGGATGACCAAATAGGCTCTATAGAAGTAGGAAAATACGCGGATTTCTGTGTGTTGGACCAAGACCCAACCACAGTCGAGCCCATGACTCTGAAAGACATTAAAGTACTGGGAACCATGGTGGGTAGGCGGTTGTTTGAATGCCAATAAGGGCCTTTGGTGTAGCAAAGTTATCCTAATTCTTTTATTGAGCATTACATTTGTTAAATGCTATTATTAAATTTCTGAGCGTGGGGGAGTTAGTGGAAATACTTCCTCGTTAGCCGGCTCATAAGCTGGCTAACAAATCTAAGGAGACGCATTATGCACTATCGAATAGGCTGGCTTTGCTGGAAGTTTCTAGCACGCCTTGGTGTGCCTATGTATTTGCGTGTAAATGTTTTACGCGATCCTGAGGCGTCAGTTTTTGTTGCTACAAGCCCAGATTTGCAAGGGCTAGTAGTAGAAGCAGAGACAATGGATGAATTGATTGAGGAA
>DATGTW010000125.1:0-7361 GCA_035301625.1 Paenalcaligenes sp. | reverse complement strand
ATTGAGCATCGAATATTGACGCACTAAATCCGTATGGGGTATTTGTACATCGACATGCGCCCCTGACTCGAACTCAGGTAAAGGCTCATCCGCCTGTAGCTCAAGGCGCATAATACGCTCGGCCACCATTTGGCGATCAATGATTTTTGTTTCAATCCAATGCATGACACGACCTGCTTTGCGAAAAACAAAAAAGCGCAAGCCTGTCTTGGGGCCTGCGCTTAATAACTACATGATTAACAACGTTTGCCCTGAATATTAGCGATGCTGGGCGATGGCCTCATCCAATAACTCAATAGCCATGATGAGATCCTCTTCACTGAGGTTAAGCGCGGGCATAAAACGCAGTAAATTTGGACGCGCTGCATTGAGTAATAGGCGATGCGGTTGCAGACTGCGTGCAGTTTCTACAATGGCCCCTGCGTCGTCCTTGTCCAGTTTGAGCGCCCGTAATAGCCCCAAACCACGTTCGCCCTTAAAGCCCCACTTGTCACTGATGCCCTGCAAACGCGTCGCCAGCTGTTGGGCCCGATTCTGAACCTGAGCAAAAAAGCCCTCGGCCATCAGCGTGTCAAAAACAGCAATCCCAGCGGCAGTCACCAACGGGTTGCCATTATAGGTGCCCCCTTGATCGCCGTGGACAAAGACGCTGACCTCTTCTTTAGCGCACAAGGCCGAGAGGGGAACCCCACCTCCAATGCCCTTGCCCAAAGTCATGATATCGGGCTCGATACCGCTGTGCTGATAAGCAAACATGACCCCGGTACGGCCCATACCAGTTTGTACCTCATCCACAATAAGCAGCAGATTATGTTCATCGCACAACCCGCGCAATTGGTGCATAAATTCATCAGAAGCCGGAATCACGCCGCCCTCGCCTTGGACAGGCTCAAGCATGACCGCCACCGTCTGATCATCAATCAGCGTCTGTACTGAATCAATGTCATTTAAACGAGCCTTATTAAAGCCATCTACTTGGGGGGCGAAAATGCTGTCCCAGCCCTGCTTGCCCGACGCTGACATAGTAGCCAAGGTACGGCCATGAAAACTATGCTCAAAAGTGATGATTTTGTGGGCACCGGATTTGTTTAGCTGCCCCCATTTGCGCGCCAGTTTGATAGCCCCTTCATTAGCCTCGGCCCCGCTATTGGCAAAAAAGACCCGATCAAAACAGGAATGATCAGTAATTCTTTTGGCTAATTGCATGGCGGGCTCATTATAAAAAGCCGGCGAAGGGTTAATTAAAGTCTGAGCCTGTTTGTTGATCGCATCAACCAATACCTGGGGACTATGCCCGAGGCAATTCACAGCCCAGCCCTGAATCATATCCAGATATTTTTTACCCTCGTGATCCTCTAGCCAAGACCCCGAACCCCGTACAAAAACAATCTCGGGACGCGGCGTAATATCCATCAAAGCATTGGCTGCAGCGCTATCAAATGTCATTGTGCTTTCCCATGAATAATCTGTTCGAACTCTAATGCGTCTATATTAGCACCAAGTCATAGCAATAATCTTATTAGAACAATCATCGTTGCCCCTATATTTGGTCCCAACATGATAATTAACACCCCGAGCGCATCAAAACCACCGCTATAAAAGAGACAATTGCTCTGCGTACATAGGGTTTTTTCGATATTCCCCTACATCTAGCAAATGGGCTGCCTTGACCCCCAACAAACGCAACCGCCGATTATGTAAATGAACTCGTCGCAAATTTTGCCGCGCATAATACAGGATGTGCTCGGCATCCTGAATAGGGCGCACTGTGCGGGTGCTGCGCGTCAATGTCTTGAAATCATCAAAACGCAGTTTGATTTCTATACCTTGGGCATACATTTGGGCCTTTTCTAGATCCTCTTGGACCCGCCTGCAGAGATCAACCAAAATGTGGCTTAGTTCGAGGCGATCCTGACGCACATGTAAATCGCGACTAAAAGTCGTTTCACGGCTATGTGACTGCGCTATGCGCACTGTTTCTACCGGACTGTCATCGCGCCCATGGGCAACCTGCATCAACCAACGCGCATAGTTGGTACCAAAATGCTCTTGTAATAATGCCGGTGGCGTCTGCGCCAGCTGCCCCACTGTCTCAATGCCCAACTGCTGTAACTTGGCTTGTGCTTTGGGGCCAATACCATTGATGACTGATACATGCAAAGGCCAGATTCGCTCAGAGATCTGGTCATGGCTTACCTGCGTGATACCGCCTGGCTTTTTAAAATCTGAGGCTATTTTCGCCAACAATTTATTGGGTGCAATTCCAATCGAACAACTCAACCCAGTCCGTTCGTAAATGCGTTGCTGTAACTGTTGAGCGAGCTCGAAACTAGGTGTCTGAATTGCAGTCACATCAACATAGATCTCATCCACACCACGGTTTTCAATATGCGGGGCCAATTCTGCCACCGCTTGTTTAAACAAACGTGAATAATGCTGATAAGCCGCGAAATTAGCAGGCAATAAAATGGCCTGCGGTGCTTTTTGGGCTGCCTTCATCAGGGACATCGCAGAATGCACCCCAAAGGCACGTGCCTCGTAGGTGGCAGTAGTAACCACCCCACGCCCGCCATAAGTGGCCAAACGAGAAAACTCATAGGTTCCATCAGCAAGTTTGCGCGGAGTATCGATGCGCCGTCCGCCCACCACTACAGGCTGACCTTTAAGCATCGGGTAACGCAACAACTCTACCGATGCAAAAAAGGCGTCCATATCCAGATGTAAGATGCGGCGATCGGATTTCATGATTTACATTTTTTATTATAGGGATAAAAACTTATGTATATTTTTTTTCATATGCTTAAAATTGATGAATACTCCCAGTCGGGGCACACTATATTATTTACCACCTTTGGAGACTTTTATGCGTAAACGAATTCTGGTCGGGGCTTTGGCCGCGGCTTTTGCGATTCCCGTAAGCGCCTACGCCGAGACCCTGCGTTGGGCCAGCCAGGGGGATATTCTGACCTTGGACCCTCATGCCCAAAACGAGGGGCTGACTATTGCAGCCAGCAGCTATGTGTACGAACCCCTGGTTGAATACGACAAAGAGTTTAATCTGATTCCGGCACTGGCTGTTGAATGGGATCAACCCGAACCTGAAAAATGGGTATTTAAATTAAGAGAGGGGGTGAGCTTTCACGATGGTGCACCTTTTAGTGCCAAAGATGTCGTCTTTTCTATCAAACGCGCGATGGCGCCCACCTCTAACTTTAAGGCCTATGTCAATGGTATCAAAGATGTTAAAGCCATTGATGATTACACCGTCGAAATAGAAACCGAGGGTCCCAATCCAGTCTTGCTGCGCCAACTGACCAACGTCTTTATCATGAACGAGGCATGGTCCCAAGAGCACGATGCCACCGAACCTCAAGATTTTTCTGCGCAACAAGAGACCTACTCAGCCCGCCATGCCAATGGTACTGGGCCTTATAAGCTGGTCTCACGCGAGGTTGATGTACGCACCTCTTATGAAGAAAACCCCGACTGGTGGGATCAAGACAACAAAGAAGGCAACGTCACTGAAATTGTCTACACCCCCATCAAACAAAACGCCACCCGCACAGCTGCGTTGCTATCGGGCGAGATTGATTTCATTTTGGATCCCCCAGCCCAAGACCTCGAGCGTCTAAAGCAACAGGCCAAAGTCGTCGAAGGCAACGAATACCGCACCATTTATATCGGTCTGGACCAACACAGTCCCGAGCTCAAATACAGCAGCGTCAAGGGTGAAAATCCTTTTGCTGACCAACGCGTGCGCGAGGCCCTGTCTTTGGCCATTGATATAGAGGCCATTAAAAAAGCCGTCATGCGTGGGTCCTCGGATCCCACTGGCACCATGATTGCACCCCAAGTCAATGGCTGGACCGAGGAACTCGCCCAAGTACAACCTCACGATCAGGACCGTGCTCGTGAGCTCCTCAAAGAGGCTGGCTATGACGAGGGAGAGCTCGCCTTTACACTGGATTGCCCCAACAACCGCTATATTAATGACGAGGCTATTTGCCAAGCAGTTGTTGGCATGTGGGCCCGCATCGGGGTCAAAGCTAACCTCAATGCCATGCCACGTGCAACCTATTTCCCCAAAGTCCAATCAGGGGATACCAGCGCTTATCTCTTTGGTTGGGGTGTACCCACCTTTGATGCCCTGTACACCCTGCAAAGCCTGATTCACAGTCCGGGCGAAGGAGCCGATGGATCGTTTAACTTTGGGGGTTATTCCAATCCCGAGGTCGACGAACTCATTCAACAAATCAAAGTGGAAATCGATGATGACAAGCGTAACGAGGCCATTGCCGAGGTATTGCGCATCCATGCTGATGAGTTCGGGCATATTCCGTTGCATGACCAGGTTATTCCTTGGGCCATGGCGAAAAACGTCAACGTCGTACACCGTGCTGACAACCGCCTAACCCCACAATGGGTTACTATCGATTAATCTATAAATAGCTTTTATTTTTTACCTTGGGGGGGCGCACTCGACCCGCCCCCCAACACCACGGCAACAGCTTATGTTGGTTTTTATACTGCGGCGCTTGTTTCAGGCCATTTTGGTCATGCTGATTGTCAGTCTGCTGGCCTTTGTCCTCTTTCGCTATATCGGTGACCCTGTCACTATTATGCTGGGCCAAGATGCAACTGAGGCCGATCGTATTGCCTTGCGCAGCCAATTAGGATTAGACCGTTCCGCGCCCGTCCAGTTTTATCATTTTGTTGTTAACGCCGTACAAGGCGAATTTGGTTTGTCCTTGCGCCAAGGCCAACCCGTCACTGAATTACTCAAAAGCCGTTTGCCTGCTACTGTTGAGCTATCAGTCGCAGCCGCTTTATTGGCGTTGCTGTTAGGCCTGCCTTTAGGGGTGTATACCGCCCTGAAAAGAAACACTGTGCTCAGCCAGCTCATTCTAAGCTTTTCACTGTTGGGAATATCATTACCCACCTTTTTTATCGGGATTCTGCTCATCCTGATTTTTTCTGTGCAATTAGGTTGGCTCCCCAGTTATGGCCGTGGTGAGGTAGTGCGTTTTGGTTGGTGGACCAGCGGTATCTTTACCGTCGACGGGTGGAAACACCTCATCCTGCCGGCCATCACCCTATCGCTATTTCAGCTCACCCTGATTTTACGTCTGGTGCGCTCAGAAATGCTCGAGGTATTGCGCAGTGATTACATCAAATTTGCGCGGGCCCGTGGTCTGTCCCAACGTGCCATTCATTTTGGGCACGCCCTTAAAAACACGTTGGTGCCTGTCATCACTATCACAGGATTACAGCTGGGTGGCATTATTGCCTTTGCCATTGTGACCGAGACCGTATTCCAATGGCCCGGCATGGGACTATTATTTATTCAGGCAGTACAGTTTGCTGATGTGCCCGTGATGGCCGCCTACCTTTGTTTGATCGCACTGATCTTTGTATGTATTAACCTCATTGTTGATTTGTTGTATTTTGTCGTTGATCCACGCTTACGGGTGGGCCAACTCGGCAGGGGGGCGGGTGCATGAATACCTGGCACAAATTCTGGAACAGCGATGTGGCCTGGTCTTGGCGTCACAGTCCAGTGGCCATCTTTGCCACCATTCTCGTGGTCATTCTTTTTGTAGGCGCATTTGGCGCCCCCTGGGTAGCCCCCTTTAACCCCTTTGATTTGGGCAGTATACAGCTGCTGGATGCCCTATTGCCCCCCGTGTGGATGCCCGAGGGCATGAGCGAATACTGGCTAGGTACCGATAGCCAAGGCCGTGATTTACTCTCGTTGTTGCTATTTGGCATGCGCACTTCGCTGCTCATCGGCTTTGCTTCAGTCATCATTGCCATGTTGCTGGGGGTGGTTTTGGGGTTAATTGCCGGTTATGCCGGAGGCACCCTGGATTCCATCATTATGCGTGTGGCCGATATCCAGCTGTCTTTTCCAGCGATTCTGATTGCCTTGCTCATTGATGGAGTTGCGCGGGCCATGGTTCCGCAAAACATGCACGATGTGATTGCTTTTCCCGTGTTAATCGGGGCCATAGCTCTGGCAGGCTGGCCCCAATACGCCCGAACGGTACGTGGCTCGACCTTGGTTGAAAAAAACCGCGAATACGTACAGGCTGCAAAAATCATCGGGGTATCCGGCCCACGCATCATGTTTAGTCACGTCTTACCCAATGTGTTGGGTCCGGTATTGGTGCTCGCCACCGTGCATTTAGCTACCGCCATCATTACCGAAGCTACCCTGTCTTTCCTGGGTGTTGGGGTCCCCCCAACCTCGCCTTCATTGGGTACGTTGATTCGGATTGGCAATGATTTCCTCTTTTCTGGCGAATGGTGGATAACCATTTTCCCCGGGTTGATGCTGGTACTGCTCGTACTTTCGGTCAACCTGCTCGGAGATTGGCTACGCGATGCCCTCAACCCACGACTCAACTAACAACATGGCCATGCAAAATTTACTGACCGTACACGATTTAAACGTCGAATTCCCGACACGCCACGGGACGTTGCATGCACTTAATGATGTTTCCTTTACCATTCGCCCTGGCGAGGTCTTGGGCATGGTTGGCGAATCTGGTGCTGGTAAATCACTGACGGGCGCTGCCATCATTGGACTACTCGAGCCTCCTGGCCGTATGAGCAAAGGGGAAATTCGATTACACAAAGAGCGCATCGATAACCTCAATGAAGCACAAATGCGCAAAATTCGAGGACGTAAAATAGGGGCTATTTTTCAAGATCCACTGACCTCACTCAATCCACTTTATACCGTGGGGCAACAGCTGGTCGAAACGATCCAAACCCATTTGCACCTATCTACCCAAGCAGCATTAAAACGTGCCGTTGATTTGCTCAAAGCAACCGGGATCCCCGCGGCTGAAGAACGGATTAACCATTACCCTCACCAATTTTCCGGAGGAATGCGACAGCGAGTTGTCATTGCTCTGGCACTGGCAGCCGAGCCCGAACTGATCGTGGCCGATGAACCTACCACCGCATTGGATGTCTCTATCCAGGCGCAAATCCTGGAATTGTTAAAAAAACTATGCCAAGAACAAGGGACAGCCATTTTATTGATCACCCACGACATGGGGGTTATTGCTGATATTGCCGATCGAGTCGCAGTGATGTACGCAGGGCGACTCATTGAAATCGGTCCCGTCGAAGAAATTATCCGTACGCCTAAGCACCCCTACACTACGGGGCTCATGCAGGCCATTCCCAGTATCCATCAATTAGACGAGCGATTAAACCAAATCCCTGGCAATATGCCACGCCTAAATGCCATTCCAACAGGCTGTGCCTTTCATCCTCGCTGTGATCAACGCCTGCCGTGTTGCGACCAAGACATCCCCGAGCTACTCACTGTTGGTCATCGCCACAAAGTC
>DATGTW010000124.1:0-3239 GCA_035301625.1 Paenalcaligenes sp. | reverse complement strand
TCAATATCTTTACACCACCCTAACCTCAATTCCTGGGGTTTTGTTAATCGCCGCTTGTGTATTGATGATGCAGGTCTACATAGACGGTCATCCCGAGTATTTTGATACGGTGGCCGTGCGCGCGGATGCGCGCTTGTTTTTGCTGTGCTTGATTTTAGGTCTCACTGGCTGGTCTGGATTGTGTCGTTTGTTGCGCGCCGAAACGCTCAAATTGCGCGAGCTCGATTATGTGCAGGCTGCACGTGCTTTTGGACTGGGTAACCTCACGATCATGGCCCGCCATATTTTGCCCAACGTCATGCATATTGTATTGATCACAATGGTGTTGGAATTCTCGGGGTTGGTGTTGTACGAGGCTGTGTTGTCCTATTTAGGCATTGGCGTAGATCCGAGTATGGCCTCCTTTGGCACAATGATTGATGCCGCCCGATTAGAAATGTCTCGCGATCCTATGATTTGGTGGAATTTGCTGGCTGCCTTTGTGTTTTTGTTGGCATTAGTACTGGCTGCCAATATTTTTGCCGATGCGGTGCAACGCGCCTTTGACCCACGTCAGCGTCAGCTGGTCCCACAACCCCAAGCCTCATGAAATAGGTCTTTAGCATGACTGATTCCAAGCATTCTTCACCGTTGTTGCAGGTACGTGACCTTTCAGTCGCTGTGGCGCAAGGTCAGGGCGCAAAATCTTTGGTACGTGATCTAAGTTTTGATATCCCAGCCGGAAAAACAGTTGCGTTGGTGGGCGAGTCCGGTAGTGGTAAAAGCCTGACGGCCTTATCCATCATGCGTTTGTTACCTGATGCGGTGCAGGTCACGAATGGGGATGTGCTTTTGCGGGGTCAGTCTTTATTTAGCTGTACCGAGCAACGCATGCGACAGATCCGCGGCAAAGAAATAGGAATGATTTTCCAAGAACCGCAAAACAGTCTCAATCCAGTGCTAACCATAGGCAAGCAGTTGGCTGAGGTTTTGCGTCTGCATACTCATTTACGAGGGGCTCAGTTACGTGCCCGCAAATGCCATTGGTTAGAGCGTGTTGGCATTGAAAACGCAGCAGCACGACTAAAAGATTATCCATTCCAATTTTCAGGGGGCCAACGCCAGCGCATCATGATTGCAATGGCACTGGCGGCCAACCCCAAGCTATTAATTGCTGATGAGCCCACCACTGCGTTAGATGTGGCGGTGCAGGCTCAGATTCTCAATTTAATTAAAGAATTACAGCAGGAACTTGGGCTAAGTGTGTTGCTGATTACTCATGATTTGGCCATTGTGCAGCACGTGGCTGACGAAGTGGTTTTAATGCGTCACGGCGAAAGCGTCGAACAAGCCACAGCCACCGAGTATTTCGCACAGCCCAAACACGAGTATGCGCGCTCATTGCTAGATGCGGTACCGACTTATGAGCACCGTTTGGCCCCACCTCAGGATGATCCAACTCGTTCTGTAGTGCTTTCAGTAGAACAGCTACGGGTGCAATTTCCAGCCAGCAGTCAATGGTGGCAACGCAAGCAGTTTAATACGGTGTTGGGTGGCGTTGATTTTGATTTGTATCAGGGGGAAACGCTGGCTTTATTGGGGCCATCTGGGTGTGGGAAAAGCACCCTAGCAAAGGCGTTGATGCGTCTGTTAGATAATAATGCAGTGGTGCAAGGTCAGGCGCGGTTGCTCGGGCGTGATGTGCTGCACACACAGGGCAAAGCACTCTACGAGCAACGGCGTGCCATGCAGATTGTTTTCCAAGACCCTTATTCCTCGTTGAATCCACGGATGTTGGTAGGGGATATCCTTGAAGAGGGGATTAAAGCACTGCATCCGGATATTAGCCGACAAGAGCGTGATCGCAAAATCCACCAATTATTAGAGTATACTGAGCTTCCTAGAGACACTCCGCAGCGTTATGCGCACGAGTTTTCTGGAGGGCAAAGGCAGCGCATCGCCATCGCGCGGGCGCTAGCAGTCGAGCCGCGGGTACTGATCTGCGACGAGCCCACTTCGGCGTTAGACATGTCGGTGCAGGCACAGATTTTACATTTGCTGCAGCGGTTGCAGGCTGAATTGGGCATGAGCTATCTATTTATCACTCATGATTTTGGCGTTGTTGAGTACCTAGCAGATCGTATTGCAGTGATGTTTGAAGGGGTGCTGGTCGAGCTAGACCGCGCAGACAAGGTCTTGTTTTCCCCACAACAGCCCCTAACTAAACAGTTACTGGATGCGGTACCCCGACTGACCCAACAACCTGTTTCTATATGAGTTCAATAGTAGACTTCTATGGCATTGAAAGTTTTTGATCTACAGTGCGAGCATGGCCATGTATTTGAGGGCTGGTTTCGCTCGGACGAAAATTATGACGAACAGCAGGCCCAGGGGCTGCTGAGTTGTCCTGTTTGTTCTAGTACCGAAATCACCAAACAGTTATCAGCCCCACGTTTGAATATCAGTCATTTAAAACAAGAGCGCTCTGTCCCCGCTAGTGCAGATTCGGACAAGCGCGCAGTGGCCGCACCCAGTGAAAAAGAGCTGGCCCAGCTACAAGCACAGTTTATGCAACAGCTGCGTGGCGCAGTAAAAGAGGCCGATGACGTGGGCGAGCAGTTTGCCGATGAGGCACGCCGCATTCGTGATGGCCAAGCCAAAGAGCGTTCTATTCGTGGTATCGCTAGTAATGACGAATTACGTGAGTTACACGACGAGGGGATAGACGTGATGCCTATCCCGGATTTTTTGGACGACGACCAACTGCATTAGACGCGGCCGCGATATTCCCCGGTCCGTGTGTCGATTTCTATTTTATCCCCAATATTACAAAAAGCCGGTACCGAGATGCTGTGCTCGGAAGCCAATTGGGCGGGTTTCATTACCTTGCCCGAGGTGTCGCCGCGTACGGCTGGCTCGGTATAAACAATTTCGCGGACGATAACGGTGGGTAGCTCGACAGCGATGGGCTGCCCTTCAAAGAATACGATCTCTACTTCCATGCCGTCCTCTAGGTAGTTGAGTGCATCGCCCATTTGTTCGGCGCCTAACTCATAAGGATTGTATTCCTCGTCCATAAAAACGTATGCAGGGTCAGCATAATAAGAATAAGTGCACTGCTTTTTCTCGAGCAAGATCATCTTGTATCGGTCGTCTGCCTTGGCCACAACCTCGCTGTTAGAGCCACTGAGCAGATTTTTTAATTTCAGGCGCACGACGGCGGTGTTACGCCCTGATTTGTTGTATTCGGCGCGCTCGAT
>DATGTW010000123.1:0-3704 GCA_035301625.1 Paenalcaligenes sp. | reverse complement strand
ACGGGGTTGCATTTTGAGGAGCATCGAAGCCTATGTTTTGGATAAAGAGGATAGGTTATGCCTTGATACTGTTGCTGGCAGTGATCGTGCTCAACTTTTTGCTCATTCACATCTCGCCTGGGGATCCAGTGGAAACCATTGCTGGTTCCATGGGGGGGATGACCGAAGAGCTTAAAGAAGAGCTTCGTCGCCAGTTTGGGTTGGATAAGCCTTTTATCGTTCAACTGGGTATCTATCTAGGCAAGATCGTGCAAGGGGATTTTGGCTTTTCCTATTATTTTAATACGCCTGTGAGCAAGCTGATTATCGAGCGTCTACCCGCCACAATTCTGTTGGTGGTCATTGCTGTGACGGCGTCGTTCTTGATTGGTACCTTTCTGGGCACTCTGGCTGCACGCAAGCCTAACGGTTTTCTTTCCCAGGTGGTGACTGTGCTGTCCATCGTGGGGTATTCCGCGCCTGTGTTCTGGACAGGGATTATCTTGATTATTTTATTGGCTTCCAAGTATCCCATCTTTCCGGTGTCGGATATGCGTGCTTCGGGTTCCGAGGCAACGGGAATTGCAGGGGTGCTCGAGGTATTGCATCACCTGGTTTTGCCCGCCTTTACCTTGGCGTTTGTATATATCGCCCAATACAGTCGTTTGGCACGGGCCAGCATGATGGAAACCCTATCGGCAGATTATATCCGTACTGCGCGGGCCAAGGGGCTGTCCGAGGTGTTGGTCTTGTATAAGCACGGGTTGCGCAATTCCGTGTTGCCCGTATTGACCATGTTGGGTATGCAGTTCGGTAACGTACTTGCCGGGGCCATTTTGGTTGAAACGGTCTTTAACTGGCCGGGTCTAGGGCGTTTGGCCTTTGATTCTGTATTACGCAGAGACTATCCCACTTTGTTGGGGATCTTGTTCTTTGCTTCTTTATTGGTCGTCGTGATGAATCAAATCACCGATTGGCTTTACCGAGTCGTTGATCCAAGGATTAAGTCATGAAACAAGCCACTGTTAAGCGTTCAGCAGCTGCGCAAAAGCCTGTCAAGGCGCCTAGCCAGACACGCGAGGCGCTCAAGATCTTCTTTCGCAACAAGTCCGCAGTGATTGGCACCATAATTTTTATGGCCATTTTGTTCATCACTTTATTCGGGCCGCATTTTATGGAGGGTGACCCCTTTGATGTGGCCGGTATTCCGATGACTCAACCGGGTCATGAATCCAACTGGTTGGGCACGGACTATTTAGGCCGTGATATCTGGGCCGGTCTTGTACATGGCGGGCGCGCTACTTTGGCCGTGGGCTTTGTGGCAGCGATGCTTTCCGTATTTATCGGGGTGCTCTTTGGGGCTCTGTCCGGTTTTTATGGGGGTTGGGTGGATGAGGGCTTGATGCGCACTACCGAGTTTTTCCAAGTGTTGCCTTCCTTGTTATTTGCCATGGTGCTGGTCACCCTGTTTGAGCCCACTATCTGGACCATTGCCTTTGCCATTGGTTTGGTGAGTTGGACCAATACCGCACGTCTAGCCCGCAGTGAGTTTTTACGTCTGCGTCAGCTGGACTATGTGATGGCCGAGCGCACCATTGGGGCCAGCAATACGCGCATCATTTGGCGTGTAATTCTGCCCAATGCGGTTGCACCCCTGATTGTGTCGGCCACATTGGCGGTCGGTGCCGCGGTATTGTTTGAGGCGGGTTTGTCCTTTTTGGGCTTAGGTGATCCCAATAAAATGAGTTGGGGGCTGATGATTGGTAATAATCGTCCTTATATTTTGGTGAATTGGTGGGCAGTGACCTTGCCTGGGGTGGCCATTTTCTTGACGGTGTTATCCATCAGCTTGATTGGCGATGGTTTGAATGATGCCCTCAACCCAAGATTAAGGGATAGATCATGAGTAATCAGCAAACAGTAGATACACAGCCGGTCTTGCGGCTCGAGGATCTCACGGTTGAGTTCAAGGTCGGCAAGAAAACCGCTACCGTGCTTGAGAACATCAGTTTTGAGGTCAATGCCGGCGAGACGATGTGTCTGGTAGGTGAATCCGGTTGCGGTAAAAGTATGACGGCTTTGGCCATCATGGGTTTGGTGCCCGATTTAGGGCGCTGCAGCGGGGGCGAGATTTTTCTCAATGGAAAAAACCTGCTTGCTCTGGATGAAGGCGCCATGCGCAAGATTCGTGGCAACAGCATCTCGATGATTTTCCAAGAGCCCATGACTGCGCTTAACCCGGTGTATACCGTGGGCGAACAGTTGTATGAGCCTTTGCGGCTGCATCAAAAGCTAAACAATAAGCAGGCGCGCGAGCGCGCTATTGAAATGCTGCGTGCAGTGGAAATCCCGGCGCCCGAACGGCGTATTCGTGAGTATCCGCACCAGCTGTCAGGGGGGATGCGTCAACGCGTGATGATCGCGATTGCATTGGCGTGTAACCCCGATGTCTTGATTGCTGACGAGCCCACCACTGCGCTGGATGTGACGGTGCAGGCGCAGATTTTTGATCTGCTACGCAAGCAACAAGAGGATCGGGGTACCGCCATCATCATGATTACGCATGATATGGGTGCTGTCTCTGAGCTCGCTGACCGCGTGGTGGTGATGTACGGTGGGCATGCCGTCGAAGAAGGGGCCACCGAGGAAATCCTCAATCAGCCTAAACATCCTTATACCCAGGGATTAATTGCTTGTCTGCCCGAACTAGAGCCCAATCCCGGCGAAGAGCGCCAAGACCTGCTCGAAATCCCCGGTATCGTGCCTTCGGTCTGGGATCGCGGTAGCGGTTGTCCTTTTGCTGATCGCTGCAATGTTGTGATGGATAAATGTTGGGATAATTTCCCGCCTCGCTATCAGACTGGTCCGACGCAATACACATCATGTTGGCAATACGAGAAAGACTATGAGTAACACACAGCAAGCACCCATATTTTCCGTACGCGACCTCAAGGTCCATTTTCCTTTGCGTAAACGTGATGCCGCAGGCAATCGGATGGTGGTCCATGCTGTCGATGGGGTGTCTTTTGATATTCCCAAAGGGCGGGCACTGGCCATCGTGGGTGAGTCAGGTTCCGGAAAAACCACCACGGCTTTGTCCGTGATGCGCCTCACCCCGGTGACGGCGGGTAGCATCACTTTCAAAGGGGTGGACATCACCCATTTAGAGGGCCGTCAATTGCGCGAAATGCGCCGTTCTTGGCAGCTGATTTTTCAGGATCCTTATTCATCGCTCAATCCACGCCAAAGGGCGGGGGATATCATTCGTACCCCGATGCGGTTGATGCATATTGGCAATCGTCAAAGCCGTCGCGAACGGGTCGATGAGCTCATGAAACTGGTGGGTCTGCGTCCAGATCAAAAGGAATTATTCCCGCACCAGTTTTCTGGCGGGCAACGTCAGCGCCTGAGTATAGCGCGCGCTCTGGCCAGTGACCCTGATTTGTTGGTATGTGACGAGCCCGTTTCAGCCTTGGACGTGGCCATTCAGGCTCAAATCCTTAATTTGTTGCGCCGTATTCAAATGGAAAGTGAACGTTCTTTCCTGTTTATCAGTCACGATATGGCGGTGGTGCAGCATGTTTGTGATGATGTGGCGGTGATGTATTTGGGGCAGTTTGTCGAAAAGGCCTCGCGGGTCGATTTCTTTACCCGCCCGCTGCACCCTTATAGTGTGGCGTTGTTGTCTGCGGTGCCTACTGTCCGTGGGGGCCGTGACAAAGCTG
>DATGTW010000122.1:0-53099 GCA_035301625.1 Paenalcaligenes sp. | reverse complement strand
ATTACTGATTTGTGATGAGCCCGTATCCGCCTTGGATGTATCCATTCAGGAACATATATTGGACCTCTTTGTTGGACTCAAAAAGGAATTCAACTTATCGTATTTATTCATATCGCATGATTTAGCTGTAGTGCGCTATATCTCCGATCGACTACTGGTCATGCACGAGGGGAAAATCGTCGACACCCACCATTTTGAAAATGCCCAGTGGTCGGCACCACGTCATCCCTACACGCAGCGCCTCATGCAGGCCATCGCCCGTTTTCCATTCCCGTTGACACAGCGCATTTAAATACCGTCCGTCACTATCCCAGCCCATAAGATTGAACCATGACATTGATACATTCTCTAAACGATTTGGAACAGCAACTGCATTATCATCTGTCTTTACTGCGTTTACCTGAATCTAATTGGCCACCTGCCCGCACACACGCGGGTCAACCCATTTATGATGTCATTATTGTGGGCGCAGGCATGTCTGGCGCTTGCGCAGCGGCAGCGCTAAAGCTACGGGGCATTCATAATATCGCGCTTTTTGATGCGGCTGACTCTCATCAAGAGGGGCCATGGGCAACGTTTGCCCGGATGGAGACTCTGCGTTCACCCAAAGAATTAACAGGTCCAGCATTAGGCCTACCGATGCTAACTTTTCAGGCTTGGTACACCGCCCAGCACGGCACACAGGCCTGGAAAGAGCTGGATCGTATTCCCCGTTTGGTGTGGCATGAATACCTACAATGGTACACAGAAATACTGCAACTACCCGTCATCAATCAGCAGCAACTGCTGGATATTGATAGTGTCAATAGTGATGCGGTCACTACCCCTATCGCGCAACTATATTTCCAAGATCAACGCACGCAGAAAAAATACACCCACTATGCACGACATGTGATTCTGGCCCTGGGCATGGGTGGATTTGGGGGCCCCAATATCCCCGCCTGGGCACAGCAACTACCCAAAGAAAGCTGGCATCACAGCAGTGAAATAATCGACCCCCGCAGTTTTAAAGATCAACGCTTGGTAGTAGTTGGCGGAGGCGATTCTGCTCTGGATGCCGCAGCAACAGCACTAGAGCATGGGGCGCAGCATGTGGATTTATGCATTCGTGGCTCGGGCTATACCCATATTAATTACTCAAAAGCACTGGGCCATGCAGGCCACCGAGCAGGCTACGCATCCTTATCAGCAGCACAAAAATCAGCCCTCTTGGGCTTTTTAGCCCAACACGCCACCCCACCCTCACGCGGCACGGTCGCACGCGTCATCGCCATCGAAGAGCAACGCCCTGGCACATTAAATATTCATTTTAATCATGAAATAGAACACGCTGAATACAAAGAGGGGCAACTCACACTCACCGCAGCAGGCCAGGAAGACATCGTCGCTGACGCACTTGTGTTGGCCACCGGCTATCGTACTGATCCCCGCCTGCGCCCAGAGTTGCAATCCATCATCCCGCATTTGCAGTTTTACGAAGCCGGCGCAATCGCTGCCCACGTACCGCCCAAAGGGGGCGTCATCCCCGAGCTCAATCAGGACTTTTCATTTCAAGCTCGACTCGGCACTCATTACCCGCTGGCAACACAAATACACTGCTTTATGCACGCAGCCATCCTCAGCGTGGGGCGCATCTGTGGCGATATCCCCGGCATTAGCCAAGGCGCAACCCAAATGGCCCAAGGAATCGCCGCTAAAATTTACCAAGCAGAATTTGATCACGAGCTGGCCACAGTAGAAAACTACGACGAACTCGAAGTCAGTGACGAGGCGCTTCAACCCCTATTGGATCTGGCTCAGCAAACAAAAACACGGAAAAAAACTACTGTTTAAGCTTAGGCAGCATATATTAAAGAGCCTTAACAAAATAAATTCTCTTCTTAGCAAGTACTTGACCTTACGGTTGGCAAAAATCTGCACGAACGTATAAAGTGCATACAACACGGCCTCTCTCGGTGTGCCTGCTTTGACAGGTCAACCGCTGAGAGGTTTTTTATTTCCGCCAACTCTGTGCTCAATTGGTAGGTGCATCCCAAAAACAAGGCCCGCAAACGCGGGCCTGTTAACGCTTAGCTACACCATAGA
This sequence comes from Paenalcaligenes sp., assembly GCA_035301625.1. GTDB lineage: Bacteria > Pseudomonadota > Gammaproteobacteria > Burkholderiales > Burkholderiaceae_B > Paenalcaligenes. Next base: position 51,014 of record DATGTW010000122.1, on the reverse strand, counting down.
TAGAGTTGTTAAACAAAATTTAAAGATGAATTTTGCTTAGGCGAGTGAATACCCCTCTTTATCAAAAGGCATGCTGCGTATGCGATCACCCGTGGCTAAAAAGATAGCGTTAGCCAAGGCTGGCGCAAAGGGTGGCACACTAGATTCACCTACCCCACCAATTTTCTCTTCGCTTTCTATCAAAATTGTTTTGATAGGCGGCGTATCTGCCAAATGAGGCATGGGGTAATTATTAAAATTAGCTTGATCGATACGCCCATCAGTAATGGTGATTTCGTTTTTAAAGGTAGAAGACAGCGCCCATACAATGCCACCCTCTAGTTGGCGCTTGACTGTCGCAGGGTTAATGACATAACCACTGTCTACAGCACACGTCACCTGATGCAAATGGACTTTGTTGTCTTCGTCGACAGAAATCTCGACCACCGCGCCACAGATAGAACCCCATGCTTCGGATAATGCGATGCCACGGAAACGGCCTTCGGTGTTTTGGTCCCAGTTTGCCTCCTGGGCCAGTTGGCGTAGCAGGTGGGTATGTCGGGGTTTATCCTTTAATAAACCCAAGCGATATTCCAGTGGGTCTTGCTTGGCAGCATGGGCAAGTTCATCAATAAAGCTTTCAAAGAAAAAGCAGTTTTGCGTATGACCGACCCCGCGCCAAAATCCAACTGGGATATGCGTATTCACCATGCCATAACGCACCACAAACTCTGGTAAAGCGTAGGGTGCATCGACGACTCCCTCGACAGATTTAGGATCGACACCATCTTTTACTCGGGAGGGAAAATTGCGGATATAAATAGAAGAGCAAGACAAGCGAGTTTCCAACGCCTCGAGCTCACCCTGCTCATCCACGGCAGCCTCGAAAAAAGCAACACTGGCAGGTCTGTAAAAGTCATGCTGAAAGTCTTCTTCTCGCGACCAAATGAGCTTGACCGGACGCCCTGCGGCTTTGGATGCTTGGGCTGCCTGAAGGAATACGTCAAACTCTTCGCGACGCCCAAAACCACCGCCAACAAAGGTGGAATGAACAGTGATTTTTTCCTCGGGGACGTCTATAACAGGTGCGACCCATTCGGCAATCTCACCAGCGACCTGCGTTGGGCCCCAAATCTCAACCCCATCTGCACGCACATCCACTGTTGCATTCATTGGCTCCATGGTCGCGTGCGCCAGGTACGGCACCTCGTACTGGGCTTTGACTATGTTTTTACTGTCTTTTAGCTTGATATCTGGGTCACCGTTTTTTAAGGCAACGGTGTCGGTGGTACGCGCTGCATCACGGAAAGTCTGCATGAGGTCTTCAGTCTGTAAAAGCTCGCCCTCAGGTGCTTTCCATTCGGGTTTTAATGCAGCTAAACCTTGCTTGGCCGTCCAATAGCTATCGCCCAGAACGATGACCGCATCATCTAATGCCACCACCTGTTTAACACCAGGCACCTCTAGTGCGGGAGCCTCGTCAACGGACTTTAATGTGCCGCCCAACATGGGACATGCGGCGACAGTGCCAATCAACATATTAGGCACTTTTACATCCACACCAAAGGTAGCAGTACCCGATGTTTTCAGTGGGATGTCTAAGCGCTGTATAGGTTTGCCCAATAAAGTCCATTCTGATTTATCTTTCAGTTGGACATCCTTTGGGCGGGGTAATTTAGAAGCAGCCGCAATTAATTGCTCATAAGGCAGTGACTGATTACTGGCCTCGTGGTAAATCTGTCCATCTTTTGCCGTGCATTCATCAACCGGGACGTCCCATTCATTGGCAGCGGCTTGCTTTAGCATCTGTCGAGCAGTCGCACCAATGCGGCGTAAAGGCTCAAACGACCAACGGGCCGACGTACTGCTTGCGGTCGCCTGTACATTAAACATGCGGTTGTTATAGATGGGATCGGTGGGCGACTGCTGCGCTCGCACTTTTCTCCAATCGCACTCTAATTCTTCGGCAATCAGCATCGGGGCCGAGGTATACACCCCCTGCCCAAGCTCTGCCGAAGGCACCATGATGGTCACAATGCCATCATCAGTGATTTTCAGCCAAGCATTAATATCATCCGGGTCTGTAGGTGCTGCGCCCTTGGCTAAAACCACGGGCATTTTAAAGCCCAAAACCAATGCTGCACCCCCTAGGGTACCTGCCTGCAGGAAGCGACGACGATTCATAGATAATTGCATGTCTACCTCCTTAAATAGCTTTAGCGGCGCGTTTGATCGCACGCTCTACCCGAGGGTAAGTACCACACCGACAGATATTTGTCATGCTTTCCTCTATCTCTTCTGCGGATGGGTTTTTATTACTTTCCAATAGAGCTGCTGCTGCCATAATCATGCCTGACTGACAATACCCACACTGTGGGACCTGTTCTTCGATCCAGGCCTGCTGTACAGGATGATCATTATCCTCTGCTAAGCCCTCAATGGTAACGATGCGGGCATTTTGCACTGCAGATACGGGGGTGATACAGGAGCGGGTAGCTTTCCCATCCACATGAACGGTACAGGCACCGCACAAACCTGCGCCACAACCAAATTTAGTTCCTGTAAAACCAAGATAGTCACGCAATACCCACAGTAGGGGCATGTCGTCCTGAGCCTCAACATTTTGTGTTGAGCCGTTGATATTTAAAGTGATAGTCATCTGTTATTATTTTCCTCTTAAGCAGAGCTTTAAGCTTAAAAAATTTAGAAAGAAACTATGGTATCACTTATATTTATCAGTGCAAGCATTCACTGATTACTTCTGAAAGAAAGGGCGCCCGCGCAAACGGGGCCTAATCCCGCTTAGGTCATTCAAAAAGGGATGTCGTCATCCACGCCAGTGCTATCCGCCTTATCTGCAGCCTCTGATTCAGGTGCAGCCGCAAATTCGTCATCCTGAACTCGACTAAAAGCCTGTTCCATCGCGGCTTCGACCGCGTCGATGCGCTCTTTGCACACGTTATAGGCACTGACTGATTCAGTGACGATCGTCAATAAATCATCGATGTTGGGTTCTTGTTGCGCGCGTAGGGTGTCAGCGTGCTTTTGGAGGGTTTCGTAGGCTTGTTTAAAGCTTTTTTGGGACATATTCGGCTCCTGTTATTTACATGTTTTGGACGGCTTTTCTTAAATACGCTATGGGTCATCCGACGTATTTTGATTGTCTGGTCTAATCTGGGTCACCTGGGCATCCAAAGTGCCCTTTTTAAATTCAACTTTTATCGGCTGCCCCACTTGGGCAGCAGTAGGATCGGTAATGATATGATCCTGCGCGTCGCGTATCAAAGCAAAACCGCGTTCGAGGGTTTTGGTGGGCCCCTGTCCGGCAATCTCACGGAATAACGCAACAGCATTATGGCGTGCGGTATTCAAATGACGGTGGCTTTCACGGTGTACCAACTGAAGGCAGTCGGTCAACTCTTTTTGGGTCAGGCGGATTTGGTTTTGGGCCTCGCGCTGAATTTGTTGCAAACGTTCCTCGACCTGTTCACGGCTACGACGCAAAATAAACCCACTGCTGAGGGTAGTATTTTCAAGTAGATTTAAACTGTTTCGGCGCGCTGTATGCAGCAAGGCTTGACCGCTGCTTTGGACCTGTGTCAATAAAGTCGGGATCTGCCCGCGCACTGTACCCAGCTGTCCATGAGCCCGCTGGCGCGTCGTATCGATGTGGGCTTGTACCTGAGCACGTGCCTGCACCAGGGTCTGATTGGCCTGCATCCGTACGGTGGAAAAATTCTGCTCTACTGCGCGGCTATAAGCATACAAATACTGTTGCACCCCGCGTTGTACCTGGGCATAGTTGGTTTGTAATGTCACGGCGCGATTGCGAATCAATTGCCAAATACCACCGATGACCTTGCTGGGGGTGTCAAAAGACTGCTGCGCTACATCGTCCAACACGGTATGGTCACGCTCGTGGCCAATGCCGGTATGCACTGGGATGGGCAACTCGCAAATTGCCCGCGCCAAATCATAATCATTGAGCCAGGCCAAATCATTAACGGCCCCACCCCCACGGATAATCACCACCGCATCAAAAGACTGGGCCGAGTAGGTATCCAGGGCATTGAATAAAGCCTGCCGGATCTCCTGGGCTGCCCCCTCGCCCTGAAAGCGTGAATGCACATAGACAAACTCGCACAGCCCAAAGGTCTGCAATCGTTGAGCATCCGCCTGAAAATCTCCTAATCCCGCAGCCTGCTGCGGGGACACCACCAACACCCGATAATAATCCCAGGGGCGCGGTAACTCTTGGTTGTTGGTGAGCACCCCCTCTTGTTTGAGGCGTTTAATAATTTCGCGCTTTTTAGCCTCTAAGTCCCCTAGAGAAAACCTGAAATCAATGTCATTGATAAACAGGCTAAACCCATATTGAGCGTGAAAAGAGGGCCGTGCCTGCACGAGTAATTTAATCCCTGGGGCCAGCTGCATGCCGGTCTCGCGCTCGAAACGGGGTAATAATGTACGGGCCACATTGGCCCAAATCACAGCACGGGCCTGGGCAATGACATTGGCCTGCGCATCGCGCTCGGAAAGCTCCAGAAAAACGTGATCGCCCCGCAGCTGAGCATTGACCACCTCGACCTCGGTCCAAACGCCCTCACGAAATAATTGATTAATGGCACTAGACACGCCATCCAATAGTTGTGATAGGCGTAAGCCCGAACGCTCGGCGCTGACCTCGTAATCACGCTCAGCCTCGCTCAGCAATGAGGGCGTATGCTCCCGACGAACAGATGACTGGGTCTGCTGGGTTTGCTGGGTCGCGGGCAACCAACGCTGAAAGGGGGGCACCTCGAGCCCAGCGGGGACATACCAGAGCCGGCGCTCGGGATTCCAACGCGCACCCAGGGCTTTGGCCTCGTCTTTTTCCCTAAAGGGCACATTTAAAAAGGTCACCTCAGAGAGGGCGTACTCGTCGTTTTTGCTCATCGTCTTAATAGCAGAAAAAAATCAACCCCTAGTTTACCTAAAAGCCTCTTTGCTGTAGATGCGGCACGGATTTATTATCATAGAGGGGCTTTAAAGATCTCCCTCATTAAACTAAAGGCTTTTAATGCTCGTACGTAAACACACATCTGAGATGCCCCTCACTACTGTTTCAATCACTGCCCCTCTGCAAATCCGCCCCTGGTTGACAACGATGTTCACTGCTGTGACCTTTTGCTGCCTATACGCCACGACTGCCCAGGCTGAATACTCTTTCGAGCTGGACACCGTGTCCTTGTATAAAGACCGCGGTGAGGACCAGGATGAAAAAAACACCAACTTTCGTCCTGCTTTACAAGGCGCCTGGCAATACCAACACAGCAGCGGCGTGTTTGTGGGTAACTGGGTTTCTACAGGAAAATTTGGCCGTGCTTCATTGCAGCTAGACACCACGGCTGGCTATGGGGTAGATATCGGCGAAAATGCCCGCTTAGAAGCCGGATATACCCATAGCATCTACCCCCACGAAGGCAGCCTGAATTCAAATGAGATCTTTACGAGTTTTAGCTATCAGAACCTCACTCTGGAGGTCTTTAGAGGGTTGCGATCAGGGGTGAACAACAAAGATATGTATTACAACTTTGATTACGTGCACCCTATAGATGCCCGCTGGAGCCTGGGTGCGGGCATGGGTTATGAGCACTTTGGGGACAGCGATGAAAAAAGCAAAATCGACTATCGGGCGGGCGTATTCTACCAGCTGAATAATATCAGCACCGTATCGCTAGTTTTTGCCGGCGCTAACCGTAAACACGCAGTAGAAAACGGTATCCGTGACAACCGCGTCATATTGGGCCTCAACCTGGATTTTTAACCATAAAACATAAGCCAATAGGCAATAACCGATAAGTGACCCAATCACTGATTATTAAAAACCAATCGCGACTGTTAACCCTGGGCAGGTAGTACATGCATCCACGCCACTAATGCTAACAGAGTCGCCAGTAGCACCGGTGGAGTAATCAAAATACCGATTTTCATATACTGCCCCCAACCGACTCGATAACTTTTACTGGCCAGTACATGCAACCATAATAAAGTGGCTAAGCTACCAATAGGCGTAAACTTGGGCCCCAAGTCATTGCCAATCACATTGGCGTAGACCATCAGCTCCTGCGTGAGCGGTGCAACCTGGGCCTGCTCGATAGCCAACGCACCCACCAGTGTAGAAGGCAAATTATTCATAACAGAGGCGACGACGGCCGCTAAAAAACCAGTACCCACCGTGGCTACCCAATCACCCTGCTGTCCCAACCAATTGAGCAGAATCGCCCCATAATCTGTCAAGCCTGCATTCCCCAAGCCATAAACCACCAAATACATACCTACAGAAAAGAGCACTATCTGCCACGGGGCACCGCGCAAAGCCGAACCCACAGAAACAATAGCACCCTGCCCCCCGGCCCACCACCGTCCAGCAACCATCATCAAAACGACTGCTGCTGTACCCGTCACAAAAGCGATGGGCACATCCAAAGGAGCCGTGACAAAATACGCCACTAACAACACAGCTAATAAAGGGAAAGCCGCCCGGAACACCAGCGGATCACGAATCGCAGCACGTGGTGCCTCAAGCGCATCAACCTCGTACGTATTGGGGATTTCGCGTCGAAAAGCAAACCACAACACCAACAGCGTGGCCAGTACAGACACCAAATTAACGGGCACCATAACAGCGGCATAGCGCCCAAAACCTACATCAAAATAATTAGCGCTGACAATATTGACCAAATTCGAAATGACTAAGGGCAAACTGGCGGTATCAGCAATAAACCCAGTTGCAATGATGAAAGCCAATGCCGCCGGGGGCGAAAACCGCAATCGTAATAAGATTGCCATCATAATGGGGGTCAGCAACAACGCCGCCCCGTCGTTGGCAAAAAAAGCTGAAATCACAGCGCCCAAAATAATGATCAGAGGAAAAAGGATAGGCCCTCTGCCACGACCCAAGCGGGCCACATGCAATGCAGCCCAGCCAAAAAAGCCAGCCTCATCCAAGATTAAAGAGATAACGATAAGGGCGACAAAAGTAAAAGTGGCATCCCAAACAATTCCCCAAACGATGGGTACATCTGACCAGTGCACCACCCCAGTCAATAAGGCAACTGCCGCGCCTCCTAAAGCACTCCAACCAATGCCCAAACCGCGAGGCTGCCCGATCACCAAAACCAAAGTGATCACAAAAATCAAAAATGCCAACATATATAGACCTATCCCATAAAATAAGCGCACTCAACAAACGCTAACGACTCGTTTTTTTTAGATGTTCTTCTAGTGGGGATAAAGAGCATTGTTCTTGGCCTTGGCAACAGTTTTGGGTCAAATACAAAAGTAATTCATTCATAGCACTATAGTTAGCAGAGTAGAAAATAGACCGTCCATATTGCTCTCTACGCAATAATCCAACTTGATAAAGCTCTTTAAGGTGGAAAGATAAGGAAGAGGCAGCAATATTTAATTTTGCTGCGATTTCACCCGCAGGAAGTCCTTTTTCGCCTGCTTCAACCAATAAGCGAAATACAGATAAGCGAGTTTCATGCGCTAATGCAGCTAAAGATTGCACTGCTCTGGACTTTTCCATAGTTCAACCATAATAGAAATATCGAATTAATTTTATTATAACAGGGAGAAAAAAACCATTACCCCCCTGCTTTACTTTTATTCAAAAAACGAACGAAACTAGCTTATCAAGTGTTATCTGACTTAGCTGCACGCAGTTTTTTAAGACCCTGAGCCCACACCTGGAGCTCACCCAGCATGGTTTGCGCTGAGCGCTCAACGGCCTCGTTCGCAGTGAATACCCCAGTTTCACGATCCACCATGGGACCAACCCCCGGAATGGCAACCCCCTCGGGGATGGGCATCATTTTAAGGGTAGTGACCTGCAAACGGGCTGCCTGGGCTGCGCGCAACCCGCCTGAAACCCCGCCATAACTCACAAAACCACAGGGCTTGTAATTCCATTCATGGTAAACGTAATTCAAGGCGTTAATTAACGCTGGGGTAGGGCTGTAATTGTATTCTGGTGCGACAAATACATACGCATCGGCACTGTCGACACTCGTACTCCAGCTTTTGGTGTGTTCATGCTCGTACTGCCTCATGATGGGGTGTTTGGGCTCGTTATACATGGGTAAATCCAGCTCAGCCAAATCCACCACTTGAACCTCAAAATCACTATGCGCTTTGGCGTAATCAGCAAACCAATGGCCCACGGAACCACCCACACGACCCGGGCGGGTGCTGCAAATAATTATTTGAAGTTTCAAAGCCATTACACCTACTCCTTAGGGTTAGTAAATACTCGTCCATCTTACCTAATAGACAACCCGGTTGCGACCGGTGGCCTTGGCAACATAAAGGGCTTCATCGGCTTTTTTCAGTAATCGTTCTACATGACTATCAGCCTGGGGCACCGTATGTGCCAAGCCCACACTAACGGTCACCTGCCCATAAGGTGAATCCTCGTGCTGTAGATCAAGTGCTTGCACGGTAGTCACAATCCGTTCTGCCAAAAAAATGGCCTCTTCTTCTTGCATGCCTACATAAATGAGGGCGAATTCCTCACCCCCATACCGCCCCGCAATATCCGTGGCACGACGAGCACAATTGCGCAGTACCTCAGCAATTTGCTCTAAACAGTGATCACCAGCCAGATGACCATAACGATCGTTATATTTCTTAAAATGATCTACATCGACCATCAGAGCAACCATATCCAACTCTTTACGTAACGCTAATGCCCAAAGATTACGGGCGCGTTCATCCAAATAACGCCGATTAGCCAAGCCCGTCAGACTGTCAGTAATCGATAGTTGGTGCAATTTTTGATTTGCTAAATGTAGCTCCTCTGTTCGCTGCTGAACTAATTGTTCGAGCTCATCAGTATGAATATGCAGCTGTTCAGCCATCTCTTCTAATGAATTACGCAAAGAGCGCACCTCACTGATTGGTCCGATTCTGGGCATGGGCTCATTCCAGTGACCGCGACGCAGCTTGCTGGCCCATAACTCCAAAGCCTGCAAGGGCTGGCTGATCCAAGTCATACTTAAAAATACCAAAGTAACGCCCAACAAAAGCAATAACCAAGCAATATACAATGCATTGCGCCAGACCCTATCCGTAGTTGAGGACAGCGCCGTAGAAGGAATAATCACTCCCAGAGTCAACGCGGGCCCATCTGGCACATCGATTTGTTCCCAACTGAATAGTTGCATCTCGCCATCAAAGCGGATGAATTGGTTGCCAAATGCGCTCGCTTTCTCTTCGATAACCTGGCCTGCCTGCTGGATTAGCGGGTTTATATTGTCCTTGGCAGTCAGCCGAATGATGTCAGTCGCCTGATTCAAGTACAGCGGCTCTCGGGTCGATGTGGCGAGCATCTGCCCGTCCTTTTCTGTTAAAAAGATAATCCCGCCAAAGTCTTGACTGAGTTTTTCCAAAGATTTACTAATTTCAGACAGTGCGATATCAGCTGCAATTACCCCTTGAAATTCATTCTGCGGGGAAAATAAAGGCGTCGATATACCCATGCCAAGCCCAGTGAAATGCTGGCGAGAATCTCGGGTTGTGTATTGATACACTGGGTACCAGCGCGTGGATTGCTTTTCTACTGCGTGTTGATACCACACCGTCTGGCGCGGATCAAAATGACTATTACCACGCAGAAAATGTTTGCTTGGGCGGTTATGATCATCAACCCAGTGCAGGTGAATTTGCTGTTTCGTACTAGGATTAGCCCATTTCATACGCAAATTGCGATCATCACCCGTAGGGGCCCGCGCTGCCGCATAATAATGCCCGTCTGGGGTCGCCAGCGATAAATAAGTCAAATTGGGTTGGATGCGCAACTGAGCAGTAAAAAACCTAAGCGCCTTGTCCACATTGTCCAAATCCAATATCCCCTGCCGAAACAAATCCGCGTGAAAAGTAACTTGCCGAGGGATTTCAAATAAAGAATCTATATGGGTATTAACCTGGCGTATTAATTGCTCAGACTGATTTTTCATCTGCTGCTGGGAAAGCAAAAAGATACTACGTATACCCAGCACTTCGAGCACAACAAACAGTAGCGCCATCGGCACGACAGTCAGGAACAACAATGCCAAGCGTAAACTCAGCTGGCGTTGAAAAACATTCAGATCCTTGAGTAATCCTTTACGCCACAAAAAAAGCATAAGAACGACAAACGTGATGCCACCACTAAATAAACGAATATAGTCCTCTCGATGCAAGAACTGGTTCGGGCTCATATCAAGCGGCTGACCACGTAATTCCCATACTCCCCCTTCGGGGACCTGGATCTGTACGCCTGCTGGCAGGGCAGCAAAATCTGTAGCATTGCCTCGCAATATCTGAGAATCCGAGTCTGAGTGATAGGCTTTAATCATCAGCTCAAAGCCCAACGACGAGTCATAACCGAGGTTCTTTAGTGTTTGCTCTAAATCTACAGCCACCGAGACAAACCCAAAATGCTCACCACCTACTGTAAATAAAGGTGTACTAAGCGCAAAGCCGCGTTTACCGTTTTGTAAAAGCGTGATGCGACTAGCAATTACGGTGCCCTGACGTTCTATTGCCCGTTCTGCACTTGGTAAAATATTGGGGCGCAGTAAATAGTTGAGCCCAATGATGGACTCGTTGCCTTCAAAGGGATATGTTGCGACTACTGTATAGTCGCGAACAAAAGATAAATTAAGAAAAAAAGACGGCAGGGTGTCGTCTTGCAAAATTCCGTAGCGCTCTGGATCATCAACAGCCTCTGGCTGCTCGGCCAAGCGTTCAGCGAGCAGCTTGTTCTTTTCTTTTATTTCGGCAATGGCATCTTGAAGTCTAGTTTGTAATTTTTGTAGATGTTGAGCTATTTCTCGTTGATGATTCGTCTGCCTGCGCTGTTCATCGTAGTACTCTAGAAATAAGGTCACTACAACGGATACAATCAGAATGCCGATCGCCTGTAATAAATTCTTTTTCATGTACAGGCTAGTCCACGGATTTGAGTTTTTAATACCAGCACTCTAGGGCTGCGCGTTATAAAACCAAGGCCATTAAACGCGCAGCAATAGCCCCATCAAAATCCCCCTCCTACCATTCGAGGACTATTTTACTAAAGTGTTGGGCACTGGTTTGGTATTTAAAGGCCTCGGCCAAAGCATCCAAGGCGAAACTTTTATCGATGATAGGTTGAAGATTGTTTTGCTCTAAAGCGCGGATGTAGTCTTGTTGGTGCTGACGATTGCCAACAATTAAACCCTGCAAGCGCGCTTGGCGCGCCATAAACTGTAGCGTTGGCAAATGACCCTCTGCTCCGGTCAAAACACCAATCAGGGCAATATGTCCGCCTGCAGCTACAGCACGCATAGACTGCTGTAAGGTCTCGGGACCACCTACCTCGACAACAATGTCGGCGCCGCGCCCGTCCGTTAATTCTAAGGCCTTTTTCCCCCACTGCGGAGTTTCTTTATAATTAATAACAAAATCCGCTCCGAGCGCTTGGGCACGCGCCAACTTTTCATCACTAGACGAGGTAATCACCACCCGTGCACCCATTGCCTTGGCAATTTGCAATGCAGCGATGGACACCCCCCCTGTGCCCAGCAGTAAAATTGTTTGCCCGGCCTGTAGCCCGCCATCCACGACCAGCGCCCGCCAAGCAGTCAAGCCCGAGGTAGTAATGGTCGCTGCCTGAGCGTGTGTCCATCCCTTGGGTGCCTGTGTAAACGCCACAGCATCGCGTACCACGTGTGTGCAGGCAAAGCCATCGACACCATCTCCCGGTGTAGTACTAAAATTGGTCACCGCGGGGGTCGCTGGGCCTGCCACCCATTCAGGAAAAAAACAGGATACGACCGAATCACCCACAGCAAACTCGGTCACATTTGGACCGACCTCGGTAACCACACCGGCCCCGTCAGAGAGCAGGATACGGCCATCCTGGGTCGGAATACTGCCATTGGCCACCATCAAATCATGGAAATTCAAAGAGCTGGCATGCAAAGCCACACGAATTTGCCCGGGTCCAGGCTGCCCTGGATCTGTGAGTGCCACCTGTTCGATACTATCCAGACTGGCTGGATTACGTACAACCATTGCTTTCATGAAGACCTCCTAATAATCACACACGTAAAAAACGACCAGTCAACAAACAATACGGTTATCTCTCTACTAAGGCGCACGGTAAATCAATACAATCATGGGATGGATTTTTCTGGCCAAAATACAACGAGACAGCAAAAATAATGATCCTGACCTTAGTAAATATTGTCGCACCCGTCCTCATTATCGTTCTGCTCGGGTTCTTTTTTGCCCGTCGCAACCAGAGCGCCCCCAACATGGATTTTATCAATTATGTCAATATCCATGTTTTTTGTCCGGCGCTGATCTTTTCTGCCCTGTTTACCCATCCTATCAACCCCGCTAATGCTTGGGCCTTAATTCTGGCAGGAATATTAGTGATAGTTTTACCTGGATTGCTGCTCATGGCCTTTCGCCCAAGCGAGATCACGCGCCGTGCTTATTTGGTATCGGGTATGTTCAGAAACACAGGTAATGTTGGCATCCCGTTGATGCTATTGGCCTATGGCCGCGAGCAATTGGGCGATATCGTGCTGCTCTTTGTCCTGTCTAATTCACTGCATTTTTCTCTGGGCTTGTTAGTGCTTTCGGGTGAGGGCAATCGCTGGCTATGGCTACGCAATCCCAACGTCTGGATGGCTGTACTTGGCATCACGCTAGCCCCGCACCAACAATACGTACCCGCCTTTGTAGTGACCAGTATGGAGATGCTGGGTCAAATTACCATCCCACTCATGCTCTTTAGTTTGGGGGTACGCTTGGCCCACGATCGCGTTAGCCAGATCGGCTTTGCCCTCAGGATGAATCTGTTATATCTGGCCGTTGGTGCCATCAGTGCACCTATTATTGTGTGGCTCTTGCCATTGAATACTGACTGGCAGCGCATGATTATTCTTTCGGCCATGCTTCCACCAGCCGTACTCAACTTTTTACTCAGCGAGCATTACAACGCCTCACCACAGGCAGTTGCCAGCATTGTCCTGGTCGGCAACGTGCTCTCGGTAGCTGTTATACCGCTCGTCATCTGGTTTACATTGACCTACGTCTAGGTACAGACTTAGGCCCCCTTGGGGTTGGTTCCGTACGCATTGGTGCCCGGCTGGCTATCGAACAACATCAACACCAATACGATCAACGGCCCAATAACGGGAATAAACACTAATAACAACCACCATCCAGTGCGACCCGTATCATGCAAACGGCGAATGCCCACTGCAATAGATGGGATTAAAATCGCTAACCAGTAAATGCTGCTCAGTACCCCGACACCCGTTTGAGCATTAAAAGTCCCAAACATATTATCAATCAAGCTCAGGATAAAAAATATAATGATGTTGAATAAAAGGAAAAACCAATATTCTTTTCTACGTGCGCGTCCTGTAAATACCGCATATTTTCTTAAAACGCTGAGATACCATTGCATGCCTTCCTCCTTTATTATTAATTGATAACTTAACCATACCCTATAAGTAACCCTGAATACTAGGCAAATAAAGGAAATATTTCTATTGCAGTTTTATTGTTGTACGTTATGATTTAGGGCTTGTATTTACTTCGTATTTTTAGTCTGCCGCACGATTTAGCGGCTTAATCGGTACAGTAAAAATTATGGAACAACAACCCAATCAATCTGGTCAAAATCAATCAACACCCGCCCAGCCTGTCACGGCTGCAGCTTTGAAACAGGGGGTCTCACAACAGCAACTAGATTCATTACGCACCCTGACTATTGTCGTTTATGTACTGCAGGCATTATCACTGACAGCAATCACTGGGATTATTGGGCTGATTATCAACTATGTAAAACGCGCCGATACCAAAAACACTTGGGTAGAATCTCATTTCCGCTGGCAAATCCGTACATTTTGGTTTGGTTTGTTTTGGACCCTTATCGGCATGCTCTTGGTGTATTTCTTTATCGGCCTGATTGTATTATTTGTTGTGGGTATTTGGGTAATCTATCGAATTGTACGTGGCGTAATCGCAGCCATCGACAGAAGACCTATGTATCAATAAATACCATCATCTAAATGTCAAAAGCCAGGCCCTTACAGGCCTGGCTATTTTAATCATCTTTTAGTGATTAAATGTGGTTGCCTTTATTCAATAGATTGGGTTTCCACCGTCATGTCGTGCACATATACGGGACGACTTTCACCGTCAGCACCTGATTGCATAAAGCGTTTAACCCGAATGATACTGCTATAGTTTGGGTCAAGTTCATAGCCTTCTAATTGATCGCGTTGAATCTGTTGCCATGGACCAGTCTCAGTGTGGATACCGCGGTCATCATATTCCAACTGGCGTACTTTCAAGCATTCGCCCGAGCCATCGGTGCATTGCTGCACTTGGGGATCTATCTGCAAAAACTCGATAACGGGCTCTTGGCCGTATTTAGTCTCGTCTGTAGCTGTCCCTTCGAGTTGCCAGCGCATTCCATTAGAAAAACGCAGTTCCAATGTCGGTGTCGATTGTGCTAGCTGCGCAGCATCTACCCCTTGTAATTTCCACTGTTCTGCTGCGGGCAAGACCTGACCAACATAATTTTCCAGTGCCATCAAAGCATCATCAGAGCACATCTTGCGCGTACTCATCATCTGGCTAATGTTGATATGTTCGCCGCTAACGGTGTAGCTGCCACTGAGGTTATTACACAAACCCTGTACAGATACGCGATCATCATCAAAGCTGATATCAAAGGGGCGCATTTCTGCGGGCGCTGCAGGCAGTACTTGGGCGTCATCTGCTGATGGCTGATTAGCCGCGTTGTCTACCGTCTGATTAGATTTAGGTTGTGAAACGCGCTCGAGGTGCCATACGTAGGATGTGAGCGCTGCTTGGTTAGCTTGTTCCATGGATTCGTCTTTATTCTCTACATGGCTGCCACATGCCGCCAATGCAAATGCACTTGTAATGGCCAAACCTAAAAATACTTTTCTCATTTAATTTCCTAAAAATTGATCTTTGATATTGTTCCCACTGCCCTGTTCCTTGACAAGCGATTTCACAAAAAGTGACATTCCTTTTGTTACTTGATGCTGCTACTTAATCACGCGTGTTTTCATATGTATTTCTGAGTTTACGGCGCAAAACCTTGCCCACTGGTGATAGGGGTATACCATCCATAAAAAAGATTTCTGTGGGTATTTTATATTTGGTTAAATTTACCTGACAATGCTGACGAATTTTTTCCTCGCTAAAAGATTCTCTAGAGAGCACATCTTTACGTAATTGTACAAACGCACGAATACGTTCACCCGCCTCTTCATCAGGCACCCCAATCACTGCCACCGCGGTCACCTCAGGCAAACTACCAATAACGGCTTCGATTTCAGTAGGAAAGACCTGAAAACCTGAAACATTAATGATGTCATTTTTCCTTTCCTGTAAATAGACAAAACCCTGTTCATCCATATACCCCATATCCCCTGTACGAAAAAAACCATCATCGGTAAAGATACCCACATTGTCCTCGGCACGGTGATAGCCTGACATTACCTGAGGCCCACGTACACAGATTTCACCACAGGTATGCAGTGGCAAGGGCAGACCCTGTTCATCCAAAATTCGTACCTCAGTAGAAGGCAATGGCAAACCCAAAGCGGTTTTTTGATGGTTGCCTTTAAGCGGGTTAATACACACTGCAGGGGCTGTTTCCGTGAGTCCGTATGCCTGTAATAGAGATTGCCCAGTTACTGTCTCCCAGTGGGTGGCCACGCTTTCCTCGACTGCAGCGCCCCCACCGATCACTACCCGAAAATGTGAAAAATCAAGGTGCTCGAACCGGGGGTGCTGCAATAAGCGGCGAAACAAAGTATTCACCCCCGTAAACGCACTGATGGGGTATTTGCGCATGGCCCCGATAATTTGATCCATGTCACGCCCATCCGCAATAAGTACATTGCTGCCCCCTAAATATAGAAATAACAAGCAATTGCCCAATAAAGAAAAAACGTGATACATGGGCAAAGCAGTCAGCACTGTTTCTTGGCCAGCTTTAAGGGTAGGCACCAGCCAACTAGATACCTGGTGGATATTAGCGACCATATTTTGATGCGTCAGTATCACCCCTTTAGGGCGACCAGTAGTTCCACCGGTATACAGTAAAAATGCAGGGTCAGTCGCCGCAATCTGCGGTGTGGCATGTGTTTGGCACGCTCCTTGACGCAATACCTGCATAAACCTATGGATCTGACTGGGCTGGGGCGGCGATCCGGCTTGCTTATGTAATGGGCCTTGGTGATGCAGTGAACCCTGCAGATGCGAAGAATCGGGACGATGCTGGGCTTTCCGCTGACGCCGCACACACGCAGCCCAAGCCAATGCGTTAATCAAATAGCGCCGCGGCGTAGACTGCAGATCACCTAATTCAGTGACTATAAGCTCGGGGATGTGAGCATACTCAAAACCACCCTCTGCACTTTGTGTAATGGCTTGGATCGCTGTTGGTACAAAGGGCCGTGCAATGACGACATACCGTGGTTGTGCATCCTCGAGCAATAGACGCAGCTCGCGCGCTGTGTAAAGCGGATTACATGTCGCCACGACACCACCGGCACGCAGCACACCCAACATGGCTACCACATATTGCATTAGATTGGGCATCATCAAGGCGACCCGTTCCCCGGGTTGCATGCCTCGGGCCAATAACCATTGAGCAAAGTCCTGGCTCAATTTTTGTAGTTGGGCAAATGTTAGTTGACCGCCCATAGAATACAAACTGGTGCGGGTCGCATAGCGATGGCAGCACTCGTCAAGCACTTGCACCAGATTTTGGCCTAGTAAAGGACGAATACATGCTGGTGTGGTGGGTGCGTAAAGCGCATGCCATGGGTGTGCATTTGGCTTGTGCATGTCCTCCTCCTTGCGAGCTGTGTAACCCCATCATAATCCTTTTTATTAATTTTTTCGTGATCATGAAAATAGCCACAGCGCTGTTCAGGCACTGTGGCTATTGGGGTTCACCGATAATCAGATATTAATGCATAACTGACTAATGAGTGATTATTCCTCCCATGGGTTTGGCTTAGGCGTGTCATCAGTAGAGGGTGGCAGGATGGGCAATACGACCTCGGGTTGCTCACCCGTGAGCGTCTTGAGGAAGGCAACGATCTTGGCGTTTTCTTCGTCGTTATACACACGGCCCAACTGCAGGCGACCCATAATGTCGACAGCCTCGGTCAAGGTCCAAACAGCGCCATCGTGGAAATAGGGATAGGTCAATTCGACGTTGCGCAGTGTGGGTACCTTAAAGCTAAAGCGGTCAGCATCCACGCCGGTGACCTCGGCACGCCCTTCGGCAGGGTTCAGCGTATGGTAGGGCTCGACTACACCCATCTTTTGGAAAGAGGTTCCGCCCAAGTTGACGCCATTATGACAAGCCACACAGCCGCTGGTCATAAAGAGCTCCCAGCCCTCGAGTTCAAAATCAGTCAAGGCATCGTCATCACCACGCAGCCACTGATCAAAAGGTGCATTAGGCGTGGTCAGAGTCTCTTCGTAGACCGCGATGGCATCTGTGACCTCTTCGATACCGAAATCAGGATTGTCGTAAATAACCTCAAACTTTTCTACGTACTCAGGAATAGAACGCAGAACCCCGATGGCCAGCTCGTGGGTGAAGCCCATTTCAAGCGGGTTCTCGATAGGACCGCCGGCTTGTTCTTGTAGTGAACCAGCGCGACCATCCCAAAACTGAGCAATATTAAGACTCGAGTTTAAAACGGTGGGCGAGTTGATGGGCCCCTGAGCCCAACGGTCGCCAATAGATGAAACCAGGTTGTCAGAACCACCCATGCTCAAGTTGTGGCACGAGTTACATGAAATGAAACCAGAACGCGACAAACGAGGATCAAAAAACAGCATTTTTCCAAGTTCGACTTTTTCTGGCTCGGTAATTTCTGCCTCTGGAATAGGCTGCACGGGTACATTGCGTACAGATTCCGCATTGGCGGCAAACGCCAAACAGGTCGATAATGCTAACACTGAAAGCCGAAAGGTGGACATATGTAATTCCCCTAAAAATTCCCCTGAACGGTAAAACCAAGAAAAACCAATTGGTTACCAAGAAAACCAAACGATTACCGAGGTAACCAGGCACTCACTGAAAACGTATGATCTAAAGCATTTTTATATATTGCATTAGTAACTATTTTTCTCTTCATGTTCAGATTAGCAAATCTCATTGACTGTCAATATGATACATATCAAGAAAGGCACAAATGTTGTGGGGATATTACACTTTGCACAATAGTAATTTTAAAGATGTGCTCTTCATTCCGCAGGCCAATATCTACGAACCAACACCTACATACTGACGGATCAAAAAAGAGCCGCTAACTAAGCGGCTCTAACAGATATCAAGAATATAAACCCATGATTAATTGTCTGGTTTATTTTGGGGAGGTGTAAAAGGAAACTGCCCAAAGATATTCATATTTTGGTCACGCATCTGTTCTTGCATCTGAACGAACAGTTTTTTGCTTTGATCAATATACGTGTTCATAGCATTTTGCATCACCGGGGTTTGTACAGCCATAAACTGCGTCCAAGCTTCGGGGCTAAGCTGATTGCCATATAAGCCCTTGGATTGCTCGGCCATACGATCCTGTATATCGATAAACGCCTGTATGTTTTGTTCGATATAGCTGCCCATCACGCCCTGCATTGCAGTCCCGTAAAAACGGATAATTTGCGCGAGGGCATTAGCCGAAAAAATCGGCAATTGCCCACTTTCCTCTTCGAGGATGATTTGCAATAAGATGCTGCGGGTAATGTCTTCGTCAGTTTTTGAATCGACGACTGCGAACTGCTCGTGATCAAGCACCAGCTGTTTGACATCAGCCAGCGTGATATAAGCGCTGGTATGGGTGTCATAAAGCCGTCGATTCGGGTACTTTTTAATCAAACGTGTGTTAGATGCTGTCATATGCCCTCTAGGTTAAAGCGGTACTAATATTACTTTAACACTTTAGTACATATGTAATCCGCCATTGACCGAAAAGTCAGCCCCGGTAGCAAAGCCTGCCTCGTTCGAGGCCAGCCAACTAACGATAGAAGCGATCTCTTCGGGCTCACCTAGGCGGCGCACTGGAATAGATGCCACAATTTTCTCTAGGACATCTTCGCGTACGGCACGGACCATCTCGGTACCAATATAGCCTGGGGAGACGGTGTTAACGGTCACTCCTTTACGGGCGTACTCCTGTGCCAATGCCTTTGTGAAACCGTGCATACCCGCTTTGGCTGCCGAGTAGTTAGTTTGCCCAAACTGACCTTTTTGGCCATTAATCGAGCTGATGTTTACAACACGCCCCCATCCCGTTTCAGCCATCTGGTCAATGACCTGTTTGGTGACATTAAAAAGGCTATTGAGGTTGGTGTTGATCACGTCTTGCCATTGTTCGACACTCATGCGGCTAAAAGTAGTATCACGTGTAATCCCCGCATTGTTGACCAGTACATCGATGACGCCAACCTCGCTAGTGACCTTTTCAATAGCAGCTTGGGTCGCATCAAAGTCGGTCACGTCGGCTGGCATCGCATGAAAATCAAAGCCTTGTTCTTTTTGTTCGTCTAGCCACTCTTGGTAATTGCGACCTGCGCTGCAGCCAGCAATAACAGTCATCCCGTCATTGGCCAACCGCTGACATATCGCTGTACCAATACCTCCCATGCCACCTGTGACTAATGCAATTTTTTTACTCATTTTAGTACTCCTATTTTAGGTTTTATAGTAAAGTCCGCGGGGACTTTTATTCATATAGGCGCTCATTAATTAGCAAAGGTGAATTACAGCGCTTTTCTTTTTACATAACTGCCGGGTGCATCCTCTAAAGTGGTGTATTTATCATTGCCCAATGATTTGGGTGCTGGGACCATTTTACCCCCCTGCTTGGCCAGCCACTGAGCCCAGTCTGTCCACCAGCTGCCCTCGTGTTTGGGTGCGTTGGCCAACCATTTATCTGGAACAGCGTGTTTTTTGAGCTCGGAATCATTATCGTACGCCCAATAATGACGGCGATTGGCTGCAGGTGGGTTAATCACCCCTGCCACGTGACCCGAGGCGCCCAAGACAAAACGACGAGGGCCACTGACCTGACGCACCGAGGCAAAAGCCGTCCCCCAAGGCACAATGTGGTCATCTTTGGAGCCGTATATATAGGTGGGCATATCCAGGACAGTGAAATCAATAGGGGTACCATCAACGGTGATCTTGCCAGGGACAGCCAGATTGTTTTCTAAATAAGTATTGCGGAAATACCAGGTAAAGAAACAGCCTGGCAAATTTGTGCCATCGCTGTTCCAGTACAAGATATCAAAGGCTGGCGGGGTCTCGCCTTCGAGATAGTTGCTGGTGACGTAGTTCCAGACGAGCTCAGAGGGGCGCAGCATGGAAAAAGTATTGGCCAGCTGTGCAGCCCCCATTAAACGACCATCAGCTAACTGCCATTCGAAGGATTGCGTACTGGGCTCGTCAACAAAGACATCCATCACCCCGACATCATGAAAGTCGAGCATGCTGGTCAACAAGGTCAAGCTATGACTGGGACTGCTGTTACGGGCCTGAGCTACGCTAAGTGCTGATGAAAGCAGGGTCCCCCCAACGCAAAAGCCCAATGTGTTGAATTGTTTTTGGCCGGTGATCTCTTGGACAATCTCGATAGCACGCAAGACACCGTGCTCGATGTAGTCACCCCAGGTCGCGTGGCGAATACCATCATCGTCCTCTGGCATGGGGTTGCGCCAAGACATCAGAAATACCGTATGCCCTTGATCAACAGCGTACTTCACGAATGAATTTTCAGGCTGGAGATCAAGAATATAGTATTTATTGATGCACGGCGGCACGATCAGCAGGGGGCGCTCGTAGACCTCTTGGGTGCTAGGGGTATATTGAATGAGCTGCATGAGCTCGTTTTGGTAGATGACAGCGCCCGGTGTGATGGCCAAATTTTCGCCCACCTCGAAAGCGCTTTCATCCACTTGGGTCAGGCGTCCTTTTTGGATATCGCCCATTAAGTTTTCCAACCCCTTTAATAATGACTGTCCTTGGGATTCGAAGAACTTTTGTTGGCTTTCTGGGTTAGTCACCAAGAAATTAGCTGGGGACCACATTTCTGCCCATTGCATGGCATAAAAGGCCAAACGGTCTTGGATAGCGGTGCTTTTAGTAGTGATCTGCGCGAGCTGCTGCAATGTATTAGCGTACAGCTGCCATGCGTGTGCCTGAAACAAGGCGGCAGGGTTTTTAACCCAGGCCTCGCCTCTAAAGCGTCGCGAACGCAGAGGCTCTAAAGAACCGGTTTGTGCCTGTGCGCACAACTCACTCCATTTTTGTAGAAAATCCTGCTGTATGCTTTGGGCTGCCTGCAGGTCGATGAGTGGTTCAAAACTTTGTGATTGGTTTGTTTTTTGATTCACGGGACACCTTTGAACTCTATGGATAAAACAAATTATTGCGTAGCGCAGGCACTGTTTGTATTTTTCTTAACCATGAATTTAAATGTTACATGGCTGCATGGGTCGCATCAATGGGGGAAACTCCATGGTAGCCCCACTTGCTTTAAATTCACAAATAAAATACTGCCAACAAAATATAAGGCTGTGATGATGGAAATCAAGGCTGCTGGATAACGTCTGGGCGCGGCTCATCGAGCCAAGCTACCGTCGCCAAACGCCCCGTAATACGATCACGACGATAAGAAAAAAATTGATCCTCGAGGGCGTAAGTACACTGCAGGCTATCGTGAACGACGACTTGGCCTGTAAAGCTACGCTGCAAACGAACGCTGGCTAAACCGGCTAAATCAGCCAACCATTTGCCTGGCCGTAAATAACGAAAAAACTGTGCGTCCTGAGGGGTCTGCTGGGTAAAGCTGCGGTAGACGTCCTCGCCTACCTCGAAATGAGGCTGCCGTATGGCTGGACCTATCCAGGCCTGCCACTGTTGGGCTGCTGTATAACGCTGCATGTGTGCTGCCAGCTGTTGCAAGACCCCCTGTGCCAACCCTCGCCAGCCCGCATGCGCGATGCCCAGCACCCGAGCATGAATATCCGTGATGACTATGGGCAAGCAATCTGCCGTGAGTACCGCCAACACACACCCAGTATCGCGTGTAAAAGCCGCATCGGCAGTGATAGGCATCGGCGTTGGGCGCATGTTTTTTTTAAGCTCGACCACTTCGGTGCCATGCACTTGCCGTAACCAATGCACTGACCCTGGCAATAGAGACTGTAGCTGTGCTCTGTTGTCACGAACTGCGCGGGAATCATCGCCACAGTGTGCCCCCAAATTCCACGACGCCCAAGGCCCCTGACTATGACCTGCAATACGGGTGGTGGCAAAATAAGTCACCCCTGGAATGTGTTGGCCACTGACAACGTTGTGGGGCAAAGTGTGATGATCAATCGGTGTGTTTGGCAAAAGGCTCCTCCGGTGTCCATTGAATCTGCTCGCATAGGGCCTGATAATCCGCAGGGGGTGGGCATTCAAAGTGCAACTCTTGATGGGTATCAGGTGCAGTAAAGCCCAACTGAAACGCATGCAGCATCTGTCGCGGCGTATGGGGGGTGTTGAGCCCACCGTATAATCCATCACCCAATAAAGGGTGGCCTTGACTGCTCATATGCACGCGGATTTGGTGCGTACGACCCGTATGCAGCCTACATTTTACCTCAGTGACCTGGTGCTGCTGTTCTATCACCCCATAACGCAACGCTTGGTAATCAGTACGCGCGCTACGAGCGCCTGGCAAATCACGCGCACACATGCGCACTGCCACACGAGGATCACGCGCAATCGGTGTCTGTATAACGCCGTGGGCTAAAGTACGCCCGACACAAACAGCACGGTAAGCCCTTTTAACTGTCCGTTTCTTTAGTTGTGCAACCAAGGCCTCACGCGCATCTGCTGTACGGGCAACCATCAATAAACCCGAGGTGTCCTTATCCAGCCGATGCACAATGCCCGCACGCGACACATCTTCCAGCTCGGGAAAATGGTATAGCAGCGCATTTAGCAATGTACCCGACCAATTGCCTGCCCCCGGGTGAGTCACCATCCCAGCTGCCTTGTTAAGCACCACCACCTGTTCGGACACATACACGATGTCTAGGGGGATATCCTGAGGCACAAAAGCCTGCTCTTGGGCACTGGGCTGGACTTGTACCTGTATATGGTCGCCTGCCTGCACACGGGCCCGAGGGCGCGCCGGTTGACCATTTAAGCGCACCGCCTCATCATGGATCCATTGTTGAATTCGTGCCCGCGAATAATCAGGCAACGCAGTAGCTAAGTACTTGTCCAGACGTTGTGCAGGCGTGCCTTTAGCAACCTGTATTTCGTGAATAGGATCCGAGGTTGGATATTTCTGTGAAACACTCATAAAATTTAGCAATCCAAAGCAGCGACCGTATAAAAAGCTATAGTCTATATCTCGGCGCTATAATCCCTTAGAATACACAGTTCATGGCGCTTGTGTTCATGTCGCCCAAACTTTTGCTTTGCACCACAAGGAATTCATTCGTGAACAGCTTAAGCTCCCTATCATTTCTAAACTCTATCAAAAACCACTGGCTCCGTATCGGTGTGTTGTGCTTCGCTGTGCTACTGACAGCATGCGGCACGTTTGAGCCAGAAAAAGATCCTACCGCCGGCTGGACCGCAGAGCAGCTTTATAAGGATGCCCGGGCCGAGATGGATGCGGGCAATTGGAACAATGCGCGCGAGCGCCTGGAAAGCATCGAAGCACGCTATCCTTTTGGTATACAGGCCCAGCAAGCACTGATTGATCAGGCCTACGTCAATTGGAAAGACGACGAACCCGAGCAGGCCTTGGCCGCAATCGAGCGTTTTCAGCGCCAATACCCCAATAGCCCTGGCAGTGACTACATGCTGTACCTAAAGGGCCTGATCTCTTTCACGCCACCCAGCGCATTTTTGGCTCACCTCACACGTCAAGACCCCAGCGAACGTGACCCAAAAGGGCTGCGCGAGTCTTTTGATGCATTCAATGAGCTCATCACCTTGTACCCCGATAGTCGATACGCACACGACGCCAAGCTGCGTATGACCTGGCTGGTCAACACCATTGCTGAAAATGAACTCAACGTCGCCCAGTACTATTACCAGCGTGGCGCCTACGTTGCTGCTGTCAACCGTGCCCAGCGCGTAATTACCGATTTCGAAGGGGTGCCAGCGGCAGAAAAAGCCCTATACATCATGTATTTGTCTTATGACAAACTGGGCCAAGAAGACCTACGCGACACCACTCAACGAGTTCTGGATGAAAACTTTCCAGACTCTATCTATTACGAACAAGGCCTGCGCGAGCCCACTAACTGGTGGAATCCTATCCACTGGCTCTAACAGCTGAGCACTCATCTCCAGACTCTAGTCCTTGAAAAAGTGCTCTGTGCATTCAGGATGCATCTATAGTCGGTGCATCCTGAACCGCTGGTGCTTGAACAGCCGCTGGTGTCTCACCAGACACCATAGGACGCACAAATGGCAAAGCCTGCTGCAAATTGCGTGTACGTGCAAATGGGGGCAGGCTTTGCCATAGAAATCGACCATAGCCCTTTTCCACAATACGCGTATCAGCAATCATCAATACCCCGTGATCATTTTCGGTACGGATGAGCCGCCCCGCCCCCTGTTTGAGCGCTATGGCTGCTGCCGGCAACTGCAAACTACGAAACGGATTGCCCCCATCGCGTCGGCACTGTTCGATACGCGCGCTGATGACGGGGTCATCAGGCGGCGCAAAGGGTAGCTTGTCAATGGCGACCACGGTCAGGGCGTCACCGGGGAAGTCGACCCCCTCCCAAAAACTGGCACTGCCAACCAGTACTGCACGCTCATGGGTGACAAAAGCTTTGAGTAACTGTGCTCGGCTTTGTTTGCCCTGCTGCAAGAGGGTACGCTGATCACCTGATTGCTCATTTTTTTGCTGTAAGCGCGTCGCAATATCGTCCACCGCACGCAAGGTCGTACACAGCACCAAAGCGCCCCCCTCGGTGTTTTCAATCAAGGGCCACAATTGCTCGACAAAATGCGCATTGAATTCGCGGCTATGCGGCAATGGCATGGCCTGCGGTACAAATAGCGCAGCCTGCTTTTTATAATCAAAGGGGGAAGGCCAATGGCAAGTCTGTGGATCTTGCAGCCCTAATTGCGCAACAAAATGACTGAAATCTCCGCGCACGGACAAAGTCGCCGAGGTAAAAATCCACGCTTGGTCTTCGGCCTTGGCCTGTCCAAAAACATGATTAACAGTCAACGGTGCCCGATGAAACCGCAGCATTTGATCAGTATTTTCCACCCAGCGTACAGCAGGTTGCTCTAACTGCGCTTGTGCTGCACTGTCGAGTAAATCATTTGCCTGATAAACGCCATCCCGATCGGGCTGTGTCCATAGAAACAAACGACCATGCAAATCCAAAGCCCGTTGGTGCAAGGCTTTTAGGTCTGGATGGTGTCCCTCGACCGCAGCCAAGCTACGAGCCAAAGCAGCCATTTGCGTGATTAACTCTGCCAAGGACGCATCTACCTGAGCCGCATCAGGCAGATCTTCGAAAGTACTTTTCTGACCCTTTGCTTTTTGTACTGCCAAACAATCCAGCCGCAAACCATCGGCAGTTTTCTTTAGCTGCTCACCATGGCGAGCCCAATCAGACACACCTTTGGCGTGTGCCTGCCCATGCACAATGAGATCATTAGCAAAATCACGCAGTTGATACGAAGAAATAGAAATACCTAAAAAACGTGTTGCGGTCGCAGGCAAGTGATGAGCCTCGTCGAAAATCACCGCCTGCACATCCGGCAAGAGGTCGCACACCCCCTCTTCTCTAAGGGCCCAGTCAGCCATAAACAGGGCGTGGTTAATCACGACGATATCGGCGTCCTGGGCGCGGCGACGTGCTTTGTAAACAAAGCAATCATTGATAAAAGGACACTCTTGGCCCAGGCAGTTTTCACGGGTCGAGGTGACTTTGGACCAAATTGAGGCGTGCTCAGGCACCGCTGACAAATCGCTTTTGTCACCCGTATCCGTATGCTGCATAAACAAACGAATTTGATGATAGTCCTCGACCTCGCGGGTAGAATCAAAGGCCTGCTCATTGAGCCCAGCCTGTTCAAAGTGGTAATGGCAGAGGTAGTTAGAGCGACCCTTGAGCAAAGCCGCTGACGTACTGGCCTGCAGGCCCCGACAAAGCTCGGGTAAATCCCGATGATACAGCTGGTCTTGCAAGGTACGTGTGCCAGTAGAAATTAAAGCCTTGCCCTCGGAAAGCAAGATCGGCACTAAATAGGCCCAGGTTTTGCCCGTGCCGGTACCGGCCTCGGCCACCAGCACCTGGTGTTGCTCAATAGCCTGCTCTACCGCTTGCGCCAGACCCAGTTGTTGCGATCGGGGCACATAACGTGAAAAGCTTTGAGCCAGAGGGCCATCAGCAGAAAAGACCTGGGCAAGAGCATCAGACAGCATAAGCAAGCAACTTAAAAAAATTAATACAACACGTTAAGACAATGATTCGAGTAAAATCCCCGATAACCATCAAATCCTTTATTTTACGTTGTCTATACGCATGAATACATCAAATGTAGCTAATTTAACCTATACCCCTGACGCCAAGCGCATCGCCCAGCAGCTAGCAAGTGAACTGGACATTGTGCTGGCCCATGTCGAGAGCACTATTGACCTGCTTGACGAGGGTGCCACCGTGCCCTTTATCGCACGCTATAGAAAAGAGCTCACAGGGGGGCTCACAGACGAACAACTGCGCAATCTGGAACAACGCCTGGAATATCTGCGTGATTTAGAAGAGCGCCGAAAAACCATTATTGACAGCATTCAAGAACAAGACAAACTCACCCCACCCTTGTTCGAGGCATTACTGGCAGCTGAGACCAAACAACGGCTGGAGGACCTGTATGCACCCTACCGGCCCAAACGCCGCACGCGAGCACAAATCGCGCGTGAGGCTGGCATCGAGCCCTTGGCAGATGCCCTATTGGCTAACCCGGCTGTCGATCCTGAGCAAATAGCTACAGAATATGTGGGCACTGAGTCACCCTATGATAACGTCAAAGGAGTCTTAGATGGGGCGCGCGACATCCTGGCTGAACGTTTTGCCGAGGATGCTGACCTGCGCAGCCACCTACGCAACTATCTATGGCGCAATGGCTGGTTGTATGCTGATGTCATCGAAGGCAAAGAGGACGAAGGGCGTAATTTCCGTGATTGGTTTCAATTCCGCGAGCCCATTCAGCGTATTCCCTCGCACCGTTTGCTGGCCATTTTGCGCGGCCGCCAACAAGATATCCTGCGCCTGCGTCTGGGACTAAACCCCGAGCAAGAGGTCTTAGAGCCCCACCCCTGCATCGTACAGATTGCGCGATACCTCGCCCTGCCCGTAGATGTCACACAACCCCAAGGGCCCGGCGAGCAATGGCTAGCCACAGTCTGCCGTTGGTCCTGGCGTGTACGCATGCTGCCCTCGTTTGAAACTGAGATCATCGGTGATCTCAACACCCAAGCCGAGGAAGAGGCCATCCGAGTATTTGCGGAAAACCTACGTGATTTATTGCTGGCCGCGCCAGCTGGGTTTAAAAATGTACTGGGACTTGATCCAGGCATTCGCACTGGGGTCAAAGCCGCCGTTATTAATCGCACCGCCAAAGTTGTTGATACAGCGACCATTTACCCCTTTGCCCCGCGCAACGATGTTGCTGGCAGTATTAAAAAGCTCGCCGCACTGATAGAAAAACACGGGGTCGAGCTGGTCGCCATCGGCAATGGGACTGCCAGCCGCGAGACCGAAGCCCTGGTACGCCAACTTAAACAAGAGCACCCCAAACTGGACTTTGCCAACATCACTATTTCTGAGGCCGGTGCATCGGTTTATTCAGCCTCGGAGCTAGGCAGTCAAGAGCTCCCTGATTTGGATGTATCATTACGAGGTGCAGTGTCCATTGCGCGACGCCTGCAAGACCCCTTGGCTGAATTGGTCAAAATAGAACCCAAAGCCATTGGTGTGGGCCAATACCAGCATGATGTCAACCAACGAAATCTGGCGCGTTCGCTTGATGCAGTGGTCGAAGACTGCGTGAACGCCGTCGGCGTCGAGGTAAACACGGCTTCGGCAGCCTTGCTGGCGCGCGTCTCGGGGTTAACACCCAGTTTGGCAAAAAACATCGTTGACTGGCGCGAACAACACGGTGCATTCCCACATCGAAAAGCACTGTTAGAGGTGCCACGATTTGGGCCCAAGGCCTTTGAGCAGGCAGCCGGCTTTTTACGCATCACCAAGGGGGATAACCCCCTGGATGCCTCAGCTGTGCACCCTGAAGCCTATCCTGTAGTGGAAAAAATCCTCCAGCGCCTGAATACCTCAGCCCAAGAGATTATTGGTCAGAACCAGGCGTTGGATACCCTGCAGCCTGCGGACTTTACTGATGAACGCTTTGGCCTGCCCACCGTCAAAGATATTTTCAAAGAACTCAGACGCCCCGGCCGCGACCCGCGCCCAGAATTCAAAACCGCCCAGTTTAAAGAAGGGATCACAACCATCACCGACCTCACCGAGGATATGCAGCTCGAGGGGGTTATCAGCAATGTCGCCAATTTTGGTGCCTTTGTAGATATTGGAGTGGGCCAGGACGGATTAGTGCATATTTCTGAGCTGGCCAATGAATTTGTGCGCGACCCACGCGATCATGTGCGTGTCGGGCAGCCTGTCAAAGTACGCGTCTTAGAGGTTGATTTAGAGCGCAAACGCATCAGTCTAAGCATGCGTGATCCAAATGCAGAGCAGGCGCCCAAATCTCGGCCTAACACCAGATCCCGACCTGATCCCAAAGCACGACAACGCCCTAATACAGCGCGTAAAAAAACCGCCGAACGTGCCCCACGGGGTGCCATGGCTGAAGCATTTGCAAAACTCAAGCGCTAACCTGACCCAAACATCAGTGATATATTAATTACAACTTAACAGTAAAAACCAAAAAAAAGCATTACTAGCGCTCTAATAAATGCGGGGGCCACAAAGGCCCCCATTTTTTAGCCTTGCTACCAATAATCAGCTGACCCGTGCAGTGGGTTTGGCTTTTTTCTGGATATGAGTAGGCCACAGTAATGATTGCAAGGTATACACCAAAATAGCGCACCCTATCGCACCCAACACTGCCACCCCCAGCAAGACCACAAAGTCCACGGGCCCACCTAAATCCACAAACCCCGAATCAGTGCTGCTCATCACCAACCAAACTGCCACGACTGCCCCGATGGGCATACTCAGCTGCGCCCAGAGAAATTTCTTTATTGACAGCGCTCTATCCCGTATTAACACGTAGATATAAGCCACCGTCACCACCGCCACGAGCGCAAATAATGCCCAAAACAGCACAGGCCCAAACATTTCCTCTAAAACCGCAATCAGCGTTCCAATCGTTAATTCTTGCATCGCACCCTCCTGATTAGGCTTTGCCACGTAACATGGCTAGATAAGTCGCTTTCAAGGCCCATACCTTCATCAACCAACTCAACCACAACTCTTCTAATGGTGCGATCAGCCCAGGAAAAGACGGCAGTAAATTATTTTCATAATCAAACTCTACCAACATGGCCTGCCCGACACGCGTAATCAAAGGGCAAGAGGTATAGCCATCGTAATAAACCTGGCTCTCTTTATCCTGCAACGCTGCCAACAGCTGCGCCTCGACCACTGGAGCCTGCCACTTTACCGAAGCAGCCGTTTTGCCTTTGGGCACCCCAGCCACATCCCCTAACGCAAAGACTTCGGGGTATTGAATATGGCGCATGGTTTGTGGATCGACAGCAACCCAACCCTGCCCTAGCCAGCGATCGCTCCAGCTCAAGCCCGATTGACGAATGACCTCGGGTGCACGTTGGGGGGGAATCACGTGTAAATAATCGTAGGGCATCTCATCTGTCTGCATGGTGACCTTGCCGGTTTCAGGATCTTGTACCGACTGATTAAACACTGCAATTCGGCGCCCAGGCTCGATACGCTGTAAAGTACGATTGAAATGGCTTTGAATGCCCCTTTCGCCATAAAGCATACGGACCTTTTCTGCTACGATAGGCACAGAAAACAAAGTATTCTGAGGGCAAACATAGTGCATCTCATAACCAGTAGGACGGGGCCCTCGACTGGCTAAATCCTCGATTAAAAAAGTATGCTTTAGCGGCGCACCTGCACATTTCATCTCGGTATTGGGTCGGGTAGAAATAGCCACGCCGCCATTTTGAATGAATTGCTCAGCAGCTTGCCAAGTGCGTACCGCATAATCAGGGCCAGCGTACAAACACCCTATGCCTTCCCGACCCACTAAATCTAGCGAGAAGCCCTCAATGGCTTCATTATCCAAAACAAGCCCCGGCGCCACAATCAAAAAATCATAGTCAATGCGTTGGCCATCCGCAGTCGCCACCCATTTGGCATCAGGGTCAATTTCAGCCACCATTTGATTGATGTGCTGAATGCCCTTGGGTAGCCACTCTTTGGTTTTTGAAATTACGTAACTGGCGGGCTTTAACCCTGCCCCAACCAGAGACAATCCAGGCTGGTAATAATGCTCGGCACGCTGATCTATGATCGTTATCTTGCCGCCCTGCAGGCGCTGACTCAACCGATTAGCAATAGTGAGCCCAGCGGCCCCTGCACCCACAATCACGATATGTGCCCGCGTTGATAAAAGTGATTGCGCTTGAGCTTCACCCCGTGGCAACACACCCGCGACAGCAAGCCCTCCAGCCAAGCCCAGCCCTAAAATCTCTCGGCGACTGAAACCTGCCTGCTTTAACTCCTGGTTTGGGTTTAAATCTTTCATGAACCAATTCCTTCATTGATGCCGCCTCAACCTTCATTGATAGAGGCACTTACTTTATGCTACATCAATTAAGAAATAATTAATATATAAATAGAATAACTGTATTGCATTTTATCAAACTTTTAGATTTTAGTATCCATTAAAATCTTGAGCTTTTAAATTTTCCAGCTTTTCTAACGCTTTAATCCTGCATCTGAATATTTAAAGCGGATTCCCCCAAGTTTTTTCTTTTAAAGTAAGTGAAAGTCTGGACATGCAACCAGGTTCAAAATTTGGCACAATAGCAAAAGCCGACTTTTATTGGTGTTTAAGTAGATAAGAAAGGATATCCACAAATGTTTAAACCGTTTTTAAAATCCACCGTGGGGGTAATGGCAGTCCTGTGCGTGAGCTCGGTTGCTATAGCACAGCAGGACACCACCCGAATCATCGTTCCGTTTGCCGCTGGTGGCCCTATTGATGTCAGTGCACGTGTGTTAGCTGAAGCTGTCAAGGACGATCTCGGCACCGTGATTGTAGAAAACAAGCCCGGTGCGGGCGGTAACATCGGGGTCGACTATGTTGCCAAATCCGATCCTGACGGCAAAACCATCGGTATTGCTACACTGGCATCCCATGCCGTCAACCCCTGGCTCTTTAGCGATATGCCCTTTGATGCCGAAAATGACTTTGAGGCAGTCTCCCTGATGGTGCTAGTCCCCAACGTACTGGTGATGAATAAAGAGCACGCTGACAAATTGGGTATCGATACGCTCGAGGATCTAATCGCTTATGCCAAAGAAAACCCTGGCGAGCTTGATTATGGCTCAGGCGGGAATGGCAGTGGCGGTCATTTGGCCGGCGAATTATTCAAGAACCAGGCCGAGGTTGATATCGTGCATATCCCATATAATGGCGGTGCCCCAGCACAAAAAGCGCTGCTGGCAGCCGAGGTCGATTTTACCTTTGATAATCTGGCCACAGCAGCGCCCAACATTCAAAATGGCATGCTCAAAGCGCTAGCCGTCACTACGGACGAGCGTTCAGAAATTTTGCCCGAGCTACCCACCATGAAAGAAGGCGGTTTAGAAGAGTTTTCAATTTCTACCTGGTGGGGTCTGGTTGCACCCGCTGGCACGCCTGCAGATACCATTGAAAAACTCAATGCGGCCTTTACCAACGGCATGCAAACCGAAGAGGTACAAGAGCGTTTTGGCAATTTATTGGTTACCCCAATGCCCACTACTGCTGAAGAGTTTGACGAGCTCATGAGCGATGAGCGCAACCGCTATGAAACCATTGTCGAAATGGCGGGCGCCAAAGTCGATTAAATATTAGATTCGACTAAATTCTGTTGAATGACCGCAGCAAAAAGCCAGGCGTGAAAGCCTGGCTTTTTGCTGCACTGTCACGAGTGGTCAGATGCTGGTGGCTTATTCCATAAACCAGCCATGACTAACCACCAGTGACTGTCCCGTCATCACATTGCTCTGGGCAGCGGCAAAAAACAACACAGCATCAGCTACATCATCAGTGGTTGTAAACTCGCCATCGACCGTATCTTTGAGCATAACATTTTTGATGACTTCTTCCTCGGTAATGCCCAACTCTTGGGCCTGCTCTGGAATCTGCTTATCTACTAAGGGGGTACGAACAAAACCAGGACACACCACGTTAGATGTCACATTATGGGCGGCACCTTCTTTGGCCAGCACACGTGATAAGCCCAACAGACCGTGTTTAGCAGTGACATAAGGCGCTTTGAGCATTGAAGCCTCTTTAGAGTGCACCGAACCCATAAAAATGACACGCCCGTAATTTGCCTTGTACATATGCTTGAGACAAGCACGCGTGGTTAAAAACGCACCATCCAGGTGAATGGATAGTAGGCGTTTCCATTCGTTGTAGGGGAAGTCGACTAAAGGGTGCACAATTTGGATACCCGCGTTACTGACCAGGATATCTACCTTGCCGTATTTTTCTACGACGGCTTCAACGCCTGCGTTTACCTGCTCTTCGTTGGTCACGTCCATCGCAACAGCAAAAGCATCTACGCCGTGTGCTGACTTAATTGCATCGGCTGTGGCCTGAGCGGCCTCAAGATTCAGATCAGCAATCACAGGAATCCCACCCTCTTGAGCAAAACGGATAGCAATCTCTTTACCAATACCACTGGCCGAACCAGTGACCAACGCCACTTGTTTTTCAAAACGAGCCATATTTCTTCCTTTTAAAATAGGTTATCAATTTAAATATAGATAATATTTTGGGATTAGTCTGCGGCCAAATAATCGTGTATGACCTCTCCAAGCCCTAGGGTCAGATCAGCAATATAATGACTGGCAGAAACCACTTCACGCACGGGCAAGCTTGCGACATCGCACATTGCATGTTCAAACAACTGCAGCTGCCCAGGCCCCTCCCAAGCCCCCTTGACCTCGACATCTTCCAGGTAATAACGGACCAGTTCGCAAATACGCGGTGTGCAATCCACATGAGGGATGATCTTGATCATAAAAGCCGGCTTGGTCATCGCTTGGGCTATTTTGTTTAAATCAACCTCGCGGTGTTTATAACCCATAGTCGCATTGACACATAGCACAGAGCCGTAATGCAAGGTTCCCACCAGGGTCTCTTGCTCATGACGCATCTTGGGATACGCCAGCTTTTTGGGAAAACCCCATATTTCACGCCCTCCAGCGATAGGCGAGTTATCATCCAAATACATAGAGTAAACAAATCCACCCTCTTGGACCTCGCCCTCTGGGGTCGTATAACGCACAGGAATAACCTGTCCAGTTTCGGTGTAGTCACCAAAACCAGTGGAATCGGGCATACGAATAAACTCATAAGACACTATATCGCTAACCACCTCTAGCGGCTCTGGGACGACCGCGCGCAAGCGCTCAATATCCGTGCGATAATTAATTACAAAGAACTCACGGTTATAGAACTTATAAGGCGGCCGCGGATAGGCGGGGTCGTGCAGCGGCATCGCAAAAGCTTTTTCACGAACTTCATTGATTTTCATTCTTTACTCTCCGGATTCAAAGTGTGCAAATCAAAAGTGCTCACTCCATCAGGTTGTTTAGATAGCTCAAAGATTTGCTGATGCGCCAGCGCCTCTTTGGCATCGTTGTAGCCTGCAGCCCAATGCTCTTCCATCGTACTGCGGGAAAATTCATAGTCCTTGCTATCGCCCTCGTAGTTTTTGGCACGATAAATCAATTGCACGATGTTGTAGGACTTGTCATTAGCAGCCTCCAACAGGCGTTGCATATCAGGGCTTTGCGAGTTGCGGACCTCATCTGGCAGTTCTTGGAGGACATGATACAAAGCACGACGCAGACCTTGTTTATTACGGAACTGATCCGTTCCATAACGCGTTCGACTGGAAAAACGAATGTCCTTTAGACGTATTTCTTGGCTAATTAGGTCTGTAGGGTAATCCCCCGAAGCACTCCATAAATCCACCTGAAAAGCCAATGTATCTTGGGCGGGGCTACTATCTAATACCCAACGCAGCGGCGTATTGGAAACCACGCCCCCATCCCAATAATACTCACCGTCTATCTCTACAGCGGGAAACCCTGGGGGCAGAGCCCCACTGGCCATAACATGGCGTGCATCGATGGTATGGGTCGTATTATCAAAATAAACAAAATTACCGCTAGAGACCTGCACCGCACCGACACTAAAACGCATCTGTCCGCTGTTGATACGATCAAAATCAACCAAGCGTTCGAGCGTGCTGCGCAATAAGGACGTATCATAAAAACTAAGCGCGTGCTCAGTGCCGGGTAAGCCCATAAAGGGCGGAACAGAACGCGGGGTAAAAAAGCCTGGAGCCCCAGTAAACAAAGCCTCATTTGCAGAGATTTGATTCAACCAAGTATGGATAAAGTCCATATTGGCCTGAGGAATCGCTTGAAAGGCGCTCAGCCAGTTCATGCGATATTCAGAGCGTTTAGTGATGAGCTCCCAAAATGATCGCAAGGCTTGCACTCGATTCTCTGGGGCATTACCCGCAATAAGCGCGGAATTTATAGAGCCAATAGAAATACCTGACACCCAATCTGGGTGTAAATCCACCTGAGCAAGTGCTTCATAAACGCCTGCTTGATAGGAACCTAGTGCCCCCCCTCCTTGCAAAACCATAGCTACACATTCAAAGGGTAGATCTTTACGCATGCAATATCCTTGTGCAAATTTGAGTGTGCGTTGCTGCACCGATGGTGCTTCGTTTTGGCACTTTTGTATCATATAGAAACACTAACATTTCCACTTGTACGTATCCTCTCAATCTAACATGGAACTATAAATCAAATTATTAATTTTTCTTAATTGTTAAAAAGAAAAGCTTATAACCGATTGAAATACCAGTTATAAGCTTTGTGCTGATTACTTTTATGTATCAGATTTTATTGCAAAGAGTTGGTAGCTATTTACCGCAACTATTATGCTCTATAAATTTTACAAAAAATAAGATTATATTTTTTAAGTCAAACAATACTGGCGTACTAACTCCCCTTGTTCTTGAGTCAAAGCCGCAATTTCTTTTTCGTCTGCGCAAAGAATAATTTGATTCTCTACAACTTGTAATTCAAATTGGCCTTTTTGCAAAGCACGCATGACCTGCCCCATTTCATTAGGTGCAGCAAATGGGTGTGATAAGAACACCGTTTCACCAGCGGGGTCTAATAAACGAATGAAAAAGTCCTCATCCTCTTTAAAGCTCACCCAGCGGGGTTCCTTTTTAGAAGCAGTTTTTTTCTCGTCGGACACGGCATGACTTAATGTTGCAGGACGCAATCCGACAGCCTGTCGCAGCTCTTCCATAAATGGGCGGGTGATTTGACGCGCTTTCTCAGCACCTGCCTGCAATATATCCTCGATGATTTGTGGCTGGGCGATGAGCTCATGATAACGCTCACGCATCGGAGCAATCTGCTCATTAACCAGTTCAAAAAGGCGCTCTTTGGCAGCCCCCCAACCGAGTCCAGCACGCAATTCTTGGGCGAACTCCTGACTTTGTTGCGGCGCAGCAAATGCTTTAAAAATAGCATACAGGTGCGCGCTATCAGGATCCTTGGGTTCACCTGGTCCCCGCGAATCAGTCACCACCCGTTGGATGGTGTTTTTTAGATCACGCTCGCTACCTTCGAAAAGAGGAATAGTATTGTCGTAGCTTTTGGACATTTTGCGCCCATCCAACCCAGGTAAAGTTGCTACGTGCTCGGCGATATGTTCATGTGGCAGCACAAAGAGTTGCTGGCCCTGCCCGTACATATGGTTAAATCGCTGAGCGATATCGCGCGCCATTTCTATATGTTGTATCTGATCGCGGCCGACAGGAACGCTATTTGCCTTGAAAATGAGGATATCAGCAGCCATCAATATGGGATAAGAAAACAAGCCCATATTGACGCCCTCGTCGGGCTCATTATTTTTAGCCAGGTTGTCATCTACCGAAGCCTTGTAGGCATGGGCACGATTCATCAACCCCTTGGGTGTCAAACAAGTCAACAACCAACATAACTCGGGAATCTCGATAATATCGGACTGCCGATAAAAGGTCACACGATCGATATCCAGGCCAGCAGCCAACCAAGTCGCGGCGACCTGTAGTCGCGAACGCGCCACGCGACTAGCATCCTCACATTTAACTAAAGCGTGATAGTCGGCCAGGAAATAGAAAGCATCTACCCCAGGCGTCTGACTCGCCTCTATAGCAGGGCGGATGGCACCGGCATAATTACCTAAATGGGGAATACCAGTGGGAGTGATACCAGTTAAAACTCTTTTCATAATCTGCTTATGCTCTGTGGCTGCTTATTAAAGATGAATATATCAAGGATAGATGAGAATTGAATTCTTAAAAAGTGGCTGCTGCCCGCTGCTGCGCATGCAAGTAGGCGCGCGTTTGCATTTCATGCAGGCGTGATGCCGTACGACTGAATTCATTAGCAAAAGGCCCCTGAGTATATAACTCATCAGGCCCTGCCTCGGCCGATATAATCAGCCGCACATTATGATCATAAAACACATCCACTAACCAAGTGAAACGGCGGGCTGCAGATGCATTGCGTGCCTCCATCCGAGGAACCTCACTGAGAATTACGTATTTAAAACGTTGGGCTAAATCCAAATAATCATTTTGGGAACGGGCGGTTTCACACAATGTTGCGAAATCGAACCACACCACATCGTTGCCCCGCCCTTTGCTTTCCAAGACGCGGTTTTCAACCTCGAGTTGATTACCTAATGTGTGCCCCCCACATAAGTGGTTAAACAAACGCTGTAAGCGATCCTCTACCTGAGAATCATGTGGGTGGTAATACACCTGTTCAAGCGCTTGGGTTTTGACTCGGTAATCCACGCCGGCGTCAACATTAATAACCTCCATACGCTCTTTGATTAAATCAATGGCAGGCAAGAGTCGCTCGCGGTGCAAACCATCGGGATACAAAGTATCTGGCGCATAGTTAGAGGTCATGATAAAGCAAACCTCATGGCGAAATAATGCCTGCAAGAGGTTGTACAAAATCATGGCATCTGCAATATCCGAGACATGAAACTCATCAAAGCAAATCAGGTGATAGCGCTCAGATAAATCTTTAGCCACTGCATCCAGTGGATCAGATTGACTTTTTAATTCTTTAAGCGCTTGGTGCACGCCTCTCATAAACTCGTGAAAATGTAGACGCGTTTTTTTCTCAATGGCTATATTTTCATAAAACAAGTCCATCAAAAAACTTTTTCCGCGGCCGACACCCCCCCATAGATATATCCCACGAGGTGGTTCAGGTTTGGAAAACCAGCGTTTGACCAAGGATTGCCTGGCAGCATCATAGTTTTGAATTTCATCTGCCAAACGCTGCAAAGAAGCAACTGCATTTTCCTGCGCTGCGTCAGCCTCGTAGCCTTTGGCTTGAAGCGCTTGGTGATAACTCTCGGTGATGGTCATGGAATTACACTAAACAAAAATGGGCCTAACAAAACGCAAATCGCAGCGGTGTACGCTGCGATTGCGAAAATATCGAACCAGCCCAATTGCGGCCCCAAAAGACCGCAAAGGGATTTGAACTTAGAAGTTCAATGTTCGCTTGTCTACAGCCAAAGCAGCTTCACGCAGCGATTCGGATAGGGTTGGGTGAGCATGACAAATACGTGCAATGTCTTCTGCAGCCCCCTTGAACTCCATAATCGCTACGGCCTCGGCGATGAGCTCGGAAACCTGTGGCCCCACCATATGTACGCCCAAAACCTCATCCGTTTTGGCATCGGCCAAAACCTTGATAAAGCCATCCAGCTGGCCTAGCGAACGGGCGCGCCCGTTGGCCATAAAGGGGAAAGACCCACTGCGATACTCGCGACCTGCCTTTTTGAGCTCTTCTTCGGTTTGACCGACCCAAGCAATCTCAGGATTGGTGTAAATTACCCATGGAATGGTATTGAAATTGACATGCGGCTGTTGGCCAGCAATCCGTTCGGCAACTGCAATGCCTTCATCCTCGGCCTTGTGCGCCAGCATAGGACCGCGCACAACATCACCAACTGCCCAAACATTAGGCAGATTGGTCTTGCAATCTTCATCAACAGTGATAAAACCACGCTCATCTAATTTCAAGCCCACGGTGTCCGCGCCTAAACCTTCGGTATTAGGCACACGGCCAATCGCAACGATGAGTTTATCAACCTTGAGGGTTTGCTCTTTATCATCTGCATCGGTGTATTTGACGGTCACCCCGGATTTGGTCTTTTCAACGGAGTCGACCTTGGCACCCAGTGAGATGTCCAAACCTTGCTTGGTTAATAACTTGTACGCCTCTTTGGCTGAATCACGATCTACAGCAGCTAAAAAGTCAGGCATCCCCTCGAGAATACTGACCTCGGCACCTAAACGACGCCACACACTGCCTAGCTCGAGACCTATGACCCCGGCCCCGACAACACCCAGCTTTTTAGGTACCTTGGGCAGGCTTAGGGCACCATCATTTGACAAGATTGTTTCCTCGTCAAACTCAACACCAGGCAATGCACGCGGGTTAGAACCGGTGGCGATAATGACATGTTTGGCAATCAGCTCTTCGCTGTCATTCCCCGAAACTGTCACTGCCCAGCCGTTATCTACCTTGGACTTGAAAGCGGCCTTGCCATTGAAGTAATTGACCTTATTTTTTCTAAACAAATAAAGCAGACCCTGGTTGTTTTGATCAACAACAGTGTCTTTGCGCCCCAGAAAGGTATCGATATCGAGCTTGAGCCCCTTGACCTCAATCCCGTGATCACTAAATTGCTCTTTAGCCTGTTCGTAGTGTTCGCTGGACTGTAGCAATGCCTTGGAAGGGATGCACCCAATATTGGTACATGTGCCGCCGGGGGCTGGTTTGCCCTCGGCATTGGTCCAGTCATCTACACAAGCCACAGAAAAACCCAGCTGTGCTGCCCGTATGGCCGCAATATAGCCACCCGGCCCGGCGCCGATAACTACCACATCAAATTGTTTTGCCATAATCTTTTCCTAGCATCTGGTGAGAAATTAAACGTCAAGCAATAGACGCTGTGGATCTTCTAATGCATCTTTCATTGCGACCAAAGCAAGCACTGCCTCGCGACCGTCAATAATACGGTGGTCATAGGACAATGCCAGGTAGTTCATGGGGCGAATAACAACCTCGCCGTTTTCAACAACCGGACGCTCTTTGGTGGCATGGATCCCGAGAATGGCTGATTGTGGTGGGTTAATAATGGGAGTAGAGATCAGCGAACCAAATACACCCCCATTAGAGATAGAAAATGTACCGCCGCTGAGCTCTTCGAGTGTGAGCTTGCCCTCTTGGGCACGGGCGCCAAAATCGGCGATTTGGGCTTCGATCTCAGCAATTGAAAGTTGATCTACATTGCGCAGGATGGGCACCACTAAACCGCGTGGACTGCTGACGGCAATCCCGATGTCAAAATAACCGTGATACACAATGTCGTTGCCATCAACGGAAGCATTGACTATGGGGTATTTTTTGAGTGCATGGACTGCTGCTTTGACGAAAAAGGACATAAAGCCCAAACGTACGCCATGCTCTTTTTCAAAATCATCGCGATAGGCTTTGCGCAGATCCATCACAGCCTGCATGTTGACCTCGTTAAAGGTGGTCAAAATGGCATTTTCTTGCTGAGACTGCAACAAGCGTTCGGCAATGCGGGCGCGCAGACGGCTCATGGGAACACGTTGTTCGGGACGGCCATCCAAGGAAACCCCAGTCGGCGCGGCAGGTGTTGCGGCTGGCTTGGCACTACCGGGTTGAGCAGCCATGGCATCGGCCTTGGTCACACGACCATCACGACCAGAGCCGGGTACATCGGCCACATCAACCCCTTTTTCAGTGAGAATCTTGTTGGCAGCGGGTGAGGCGGCAACCACCCCTTCGGCCTGAGG
Organism: Paenalcaligenes sp.; assembly: GCA_035301625.1. Taxonomy (GTDB): domain Bacteria; phylum Pseudomonadota; class Gammaproteobacteria; order Burkholderiales; family Burkholderiaceae_B; genus Paenalcaligenes. The sequence goes on along the minus strand of DATGTW010000122.1, from coordinate 10,695 downwards.
TGCCGCTTGGGCGCTCTCGGCCTCGGGAGCTGACTCAGACTCGGCAGATGCGGCCTGTGCTGCGCCCTCGTCGGCGGCAGCAGCTGTGGGTTGGGCCTCGGTATCAATACGGGCAAGGACCTCGCCAGCGAGTACGGTGCTGCCGTCGCCCTTGATGATCTCGCTCAATACCCCGGACGCAGGGGCAGGTACCTCGAGGACTACCTTGTCGGTTTCAACCTCAATGAGGATTTCATCTGCCTCTACTGCCTCGCCAGGCTGTTTTTTCCATTCCAAGAGAGTTGCTTCTGCCACTGACTCAGAAAGCTCGGGAACTAAAACTTCTTTGATCGCCATAATTATTCCGTTTCTTTAGATAGGTAGAGAATTAATACTGTAATCGGGTCGATTTACTTCACTAAAGCAAAACCACGCAAACGAGGCGCGAAGGCCTGCTCGAGTAAAGCTTTTTGTTGCTCGTTATGTTTGGCCAAATAGCCTACCGCGGGTGAGGCAGAAGGTTGACGACCTGCATAACTTAGGCGCTGTCCCTCGTGCATGTGCTCAAAGATATGATGCTGCACATAGAACCATGGGCCTTGGTTTTGAGGTTCGTCTTGTACCCAGACGAATTCTTTGACGTGGGCGTAGCGTTCCATCTCGGCCTTGAACTCTTTGTGTCCAAAGGGATAGAGCTGCTCGATACGAATGATGGCCACATCATCGCGCTCACGCTCTTCGCGTTGTTTGACCAAGTCGTAGTAGACCTTGCCTGAGCAAATCATCACACGCGTGACATTGTCAGGTTTGATGTCTTGATTGACCTCACCGATAACGGGGAGAAATTCGCCAGAAGCCAAAGCCTCTAGAGAAGAGTTGGCCGCCCGATTACGCAGCAAGGACTTGGGTGTCATGAGCACCAAAGGCTTGCGGAAAGGACGGATCATTTGGCGCCTGAGCACATGGAAAATCTGTGCTGCAGAAGTAGGCTGTACCACTTGCATATTATTATCAGCACACAGCTGCAAGAAACGCTCAATGCGCGCAGAAGAGTGCTCGGGACCCTGCCCCTCGTAACCATGGGGCAACATCAGGGTAAGGCCACAGTGACGGCCCCATTTGGCCTCACCAGAAGAGATGAACTGGTCAATAACAACCTGGGCACCATTGGCAAAGTCACCGAACTGAGCCTCCCAGATGGTGAGTACATTGGGCTCGGCGGTAGAGTAGCCATACTCGAATGCCACTACAGCCTCTTCGGAGAGTACCGAATCAATCACTGTGAATGAGGCTTGATTATCAGACACGTGCTGCAATGGAATATAAGTACCATCATCCCAGCGCTCACGTGTTTGATCGTGCAAGACCGAATGGCGGTGGGCAAATGTACCGCGCCCCGAATCCTGCCCGGTGATACGTACGGCATAACCATTAGAAACAAGCGTACCAAAAGCCAAGTGCTCGGCCATACCCCAATCAACATCGGCCTCACCACGAGCCATGGCACGACGGCTTTCTAACAACCTGTTGACCAGGTTGTGGACCTTGAAATCCTGAGGGACTGTAGTGATACGCTCGCCGATGCGTTGCAGCTCGGCCATTGGAACTGCGGTATCTGCATGATCGGTCCATTTGGCCCCCAGGAACGGCGTCCAGTCAGTGGCGTATTTGTTTTTGTAGTCCGTTAACACGGGCTCTACAGTGCGGCGACCATCCTCCATCAGACGACGGTAAGCCTTGACCATTTCCTCGGGCTCGTTTTCGCTGAGTACGCCCTGCGCTACCAGTCGGTCAGCATAGAGTTTACGCGTACCGGGGTGATCTGCGATTTTCTTGTACATCAAGGGCTGTGTCAGCGAAGGGGTGTCTTGCTCGTTATGACCCAATTTGCGATAACACACAATATCGATCACCACATCATGGCTAAATCGCTGACGATAATCTAATGCCAGGCGAGTAACAAAGGCCACGGCCTCGGGGTCATCACCGTTAACATGAAATACAGGTGCCTCGATCATTTTGACCACATCGGTGCAATACAGCGTCGAGCGCGAATCACGAGGATCAGAGGTCGTAAAACCAATTTGGTTGTTAATGACAATGTGGACTGTGCCCCCCGTGCCATAGCCACGTGTCTGAGCAAAGTTAAGTGTCTCTTGAACCACCCCTTGGCCAGCAAAAGCAGCATCACCGTGAACTAATACGGGAAGCACCTGTTGCCCCTTGGCGTCCTCGCGGCGATCTTGGCGAGCGCGGGTACTGCCCTCGACCACTGGATTTACAATTTCCAAATGCGAGGGATTAAAGGCCAATGACAAATGAATGGGACCCCCACGGGTAGATAGGTCACTGGAGAAACCATTGTGATATTTAACATCACCATCAGTCAGATCATCGGGGTGCTTGCCCTCGAATTCGGCAAACAAATCAGCGGGCATCTTGCCCATGATATTCACTAGCATATTCAGACGACCACGGTGGGCCATCCCCACAACGATCTCTTGAATGCCGTTACTGCCTGAATGATTGACAAGCTCATCCATCGAGGCAATGAAACTGTCACCGCCCTCGAGAGAGAATCTTTTTTGACCGACATATTTTGTATGCAGAAAACGCTCGAGCCCCTCGGCCTCGGTCAGCTGCTGAAGGATATTGCGCTTTTCTTCACTGGTAAATTCGAACTGCCCCTGGACCGGCTCGATACGCTCTTGGATCCAGCGCTTGGCCTCGGGATTTGAAATATGCATGTACTCGTAGCCAATGGTTTGGCAATACGTCGCGCGCAACGCCTGCAACATATCGCGCAGGGTCATGGTATCGCGATCATCGAAATAAGTATTTGTCGACGAATACAGTTGATCGAGGTCGGCCTCGGTCAAACCATAAAATGCGGGATCCAGCTCGGGGAGCTGCTTTCTTTCTGAGCGCTCGAGTGGGTCTAGGGTAGCCAAACGCACACCCAAAGAGCGATACGCAGCGATGAGGGATTGAACAGAGACTTGCTTTGGTGCGATCGAAAGATCCTGGGCTCCTCCATGCCCGACAAAGCCGTTTGCCTTGGCGCGCTCGGCAAATGAGCGAATAATGGGTCCGTGCGCTTGGTCACGGGTAGACTCCTTGCCATCCACGGCAGGCTGGTTTTGCAAACCATCGAAGTACTCGCGCCAAAAATCGGACACCAAAGAGGAATCCTGTAGATAGAGCTCGTATAGCTCTTCTACATACGCGGCATTCGAGCCGTAGAGATAGGAAGAGGACTGAAGTTCTTTTAATGATGACATATTTACGCTTCACCTTTCAGGGTGTTTCACCCATGTTTAGATGCAGGAAAACCTTCCGCGACACGGCCTCACCGATTAGCGGATAGCGGAGCAGAAGGCCTTGGGCTCGCTATTTCATGACGAGTCGTACCCACTAGTATAGCGTCCTGTGTATATCTATGCATCAAGGACTTGATTCATCTTGACTTTTAAAAACTTATGTTGGCATTACCAAACAAGGCACTCCATGCTGCAGCTACACAATAATAACTAGAATTTGACTGATAATAAACAGCTAGTACAACCAAAATGCGGGAATGAGAAATTACTGCATTGCAGCATAAAAATCATAAAAAAAGAATAAGCCACAAAAAATTTGCCTGGTACCCTTTTTTTTTGCTCATTCACCCCACTAAAACTCTGTGCATCCTATACTATCAGGGGTCTAGCACTAAAGTAGTAGGGTGAGCCATCAGGGTTTATGGATACCCATCGAATACACACCTAACATTTACAAAAATAGAAGTTTTTTTAATTTAAAAGACCACTTTCTTATTTGTTCTTTTTAATTCTTAATTTAACTAAACATATCCCCAAAATCTATTTACCTATTAATTTATTATTTTATTGTTATGGTTTTTTGATTCTTTATAAATAGAAAACACTGGATTTATGATGCTGGCCATTATAATTTTAAAATGTAATTAGGCGAGCATTTAATTAATAAGGCATAAATAGCTATTAACTTGAATTATGGAGAATAAACAGCCATGAGCTCAAAGCCCGATTTAACTAAGCTGGCGCTCGATTACCATGCCCACCCCACACCCGGCAAGATCTCAGTCGTGCCGACCAAGTCATTGGCGAACAGCGATGATTTATCCCTCGCCTATTCGCCCGGCGTTGCTTCTGCCTGTATGGCCATTCACGATGGAGGGGACGACGAGGCCGCCAAATACACATCCCGCTCTAACCTAGTTGCTGTGGTTTCAAATGGTACCGCGGTACTCGGTCTAGGAGATATTGGCCCTCTAGCCGCCAAACCAGTCATGGAAGGCAAAGGCTGCTTATTTAAAAAGTTTGCCAACATCGATGTTTTTGATATTGAGCTTGACGAAAAGGACCCTGAGAAGCTGGTCGAAATCATTGCCGCGATGGAACCTACCGTTGGTGGGATCAACCTCGAGGACATTCGCGCACCTGAGTGCTTTTATATCGAAAGCAAACTGCGCGAGCGAATGAACATCCCCGTCTTTCACGACGACCAACATGGCACTGCGATCATCGCCGGAGCAGCAATTATTAACGCTTTGAAAATCGTCGGTAAAAGCCTGGAAGACACTACTTTGGTGTGTTCAGGCGCTGGCGCTGCAGCCATTGCGTGCTTAAAACTCTTGGTCAATATGGGTATGCCCAAAGAGAATATTACCGTAGTAGATTCACGTGGCGTTATTTGGGCTGGTCGCGAGCCTGATATGGAACCTAATAAGGCCGAATTTGCACGCGACACAGACCTACGCACCCTCGAAGAGGCTGTAGATGGATCGGATATTTTCCTGGGCTGTTCTGCACCTGGGCTAATGACCCCAGAAATGTTGGAATCGATGGCCGAAAAGCCCATCGTTTTGGCACTGGCAAACCCCGAACCCGAGATCCGCCCTGAGGTAGCCAAGGCCACCCGCCCTGATTGCATCATTGCCACTGGACGTTCCGATTACCCCAACCAGGTCAATAACGTTCTATGCTTTCCTTTTATTTTCCGTGGTGCCTTGGATTGCGGTGCCACTGAAATAAATGAGGAAATGAAAATGGCAGCAGTCCATGCCATTGCCCAGTTGGCACACGAAGAGGCTTACGATGCGATTGGTGTTGAAAATGATGATGAACTGAGCTTTGGACCTGAATACATCATCCCTCGCCCATTTGACCCGCGCTTAATTGTACGTGTCGCATCTGCAGTCGCTAAAGCTGCTGAAGAAACAGGCGTCGCCCGCCGCCCTATCACCGATATGGAGGCCTATCGCCAAAAGCTATTGGCCCTGACTTATCGCTCGGGCACATTGATGCGTCCACTGTTTTTACAAGCAAAAGAGCTATCAGCACTCAAGCGCATTGCCTACTCTGATGGTGAGGATGAGCGTGTCTTGCGCGCCGCGCAGACCGCAGTCGACGAAAAAATCGCCTTTCCCATTTTAATTGGTCGCCCGAATGTCATCGACATGCGCATACGCCGTTACGGATTGCGTCTAGAGCCCGGCGTGAACGTAGAGATTGTGGACCCCGAAGATGACTACCGCTTTAATGAAACCTGGCAAGGGTATTTCAAGCTGAAAAACCGCCATGGTGTCACCCCCGACCTTGCAAAAGCGCTCGTGCGCAAGCACAACACCATCATTGGTGCCATGCTAATGCGCCGCGGTGATGTCGATGGGCTGATTTGTGGTGTGACTACCCGCTTTTACACCCAATTGGAGCACATTCAAGACATCATTGGCTTGGATGAAGGCGCCAAAGTATTTGCGGCCATGAATGCGCTGATTTTACCTACTCAGAACATTTTCGTATGCGACACCCACGTTAATGAAAACCCAAATGCCGAAGAAGTCGCCAACATGACCTTGTTAGCAGTCAAAGAGGTGCGACGTTTTGGACTGGCGCCCCGTGTTGCCCTACTTTCTCATTCTAATTTTGGCAGTCGTTCAACCGAGTCATCACGCAAGATGGCTAAAGCACGTGAATTGATACTAGAGGTCGAACCCGATCTGGAAATTGATGGTGAAATGCATGCCGACTCGGCCTTGTCCGATCGCATCCGTTATAACGCCAATCCAGATTCAACCCTACGTGCACCCGCTAATTTATTGATCACCCCTAACCTGGATGCAGGGAACATCACCTACAACATCCTCAAAATGACTGGCAGTAACGGTGTCTCGTTAGGCCCCATTCTGTTAGGTGCGGCTGGCCCAGTACACATCATGACCACATCCAGTACCGTACGGCGCATTGTCAATATGACAGCGCTGGCTGTTTTAGATGCTGCAGGGCGTTAAGTCAAGCATATAAATAACACCAAAACGATAACCAATAAAAAAGCATGCGTGAAAATTCACGCATGCTTTTTGTTTGTCTGGTTAGGCACTAGAGTCTAGCGCCTAACTATTATGGGGTTCAATTAGACATTAGCAGGGATTTGCATGGGTCTGCCACGGGCCATTGAAAGACCACCAAAGGTGACAAACAGCCAAGCAACCGATGCAATCATCCAAATGGTATTACCTGTGATAAAGGCCTGACCAATAAATCCAGCCATGACGACGTAGTAAATCATGGGGATCAACGTCTTGCGAACGACCTCACCCTCGCGGTTAACCATACCTACAACTGCGCATGCGGCAACAACGTTGTGGACACAAATCATGTTACCAGCAGCACCCCCTACCGCCTGCAGTGCAACAATGATTGCTGACTGATCAGGTGTAAAGGCTAAATGCTGTGCAGTAGAGAACTGGAAGTACGAGAACATCATATTACTGACTGTGTTCGAGCCAGCAATAAATGCCCCCAAGCTACCTACCCAGGGTGAAATATTGGGCCAGGCATTACCTGCTACTGAGGCTGCACTTTGTGCAAGCAAAATAGGCATACTGGCCAAGGTACCATCAGCGGATGCCGAATGGATAAAGACTTGTACCATGGGCACTGCCAGCAACAAAGCAGGTGCGGCTGCGGACATGGTTTTTGCTGAGGCAGTAAAGCCATCCCAGTACTGCTTTCCATTCATTCTGAAAATACCGATACAAATCAGTGATACCAGAATTAAGATAGCGCCCGGCGAAAACCAGAACTGTGCCGAACTGGAAATGTCAGTGTCAAAGAGATTAGGGAAAGACAAGGTAGCACTATCACCTGTTAGTGCGGATTTCACTGCAGGTACGGTACGTGTAATTACCAGCAACACAACCACCAGCACATAGGGAGAAAAAGCACGCAACACACTGAAACGGGGTGTTTCGTTCTCGTCTTCAACCTTGACGGAACCCAACCATTGACGCTCCCAATAGGCTTTCTCGGGGAACTGGAAAGTATCCTTGGGAACAAAAAGTCCTTTGCGTGCTGCGGGAACGACGATCATCAAGCCAATAAGTGCACCCAGCATAGACGGGAACTCGGCACCCAGTAGACGAGAAATAATCACGTACGGTACGGTAAATGCTAACCCGGCAAAGATAGCAAAACGCCATGCTTTAAGCCCTTGGGTAAAGGAGCGCTGGCTACCAAAGAAACGGGTCAACAAACCGCACAACAACAAGGGAATAAAGACCCCAATCAATGCATGCAGCAGCGCAACATCATGAACGATTTGCATGATGTATTCAACCGGTGTTGTAGGTGCAATCGCAGCAGCAACATCAGCCTTGTTATCAATACCCGATGTCACACCAACAATCATGGGTGTACCCACAGCCCCAAAAGATACGGGTGTTGATTGAATAATCAACATCGACATGACTGCAGCCATTGCAGGGAAACCCAGAGCCAGCAGTAAAGGTGCGCCCACAGCAGAAGGCGTACCAAAACCGGAAGAGCCCTCAATCAGCGAGCCAAAAAGCCAAGCCACAATAATGACTTGTATACGGCGGTCGGGAGAGACATCCATGAACCCCTGACGAATCGAGCTGAGCGCCCCGCCTTCTTTGAGGGTATTCAAGAGCAAAATCGCCCCAAACACAATAAACAATAGAGTAATTGCAGTAATGATACCGTTAACCGTTGCCGCGGCTACGATAGCGCCTGAACTACCCCAGACAAACAGTGATAATAGAGCGGTTACAACATATGCGGCCCCCATTGAGAGCTTGGCAGACCGCCCTAGAACGACCATTAGCACAAATACTACGACAATTGGTGCTAAGGCCAATAAGGTATAAATAGTACCCATGAAAAAAACTCCTTGGCTAGCAAAAAGATGGCAAAAACGCCATTTCTTGTTTTCAAAACGTGATGACCCCACGCAATCAGGTACTATACCTGCTGTTATTACTTTTTCTTATTCGCAAAAACCCTGTATTGATTTCCAAAAAGCCACAAAAAAACGGCTTCCCATGGAAGCCGTTTTCAATACTTGCTGTTCCGAAACGAGGAACAGTACTGCAACTAGATTTATTTGATATTGCGTTCGGTAGAACCCACATATAACTGGCGAGGACGACCAATGCGAAAATCTTCATCGGTAATCATCTCATCCCACTGAGCAATCCAGCCTGCGGTACGCGCCAGTGCAAAAATACCAGTAAACATATCTGTAGGAATGCCAATAGCACGCTGCACAATACCAGAATAAAAATCTACGTTGGGGTACAGGCGACGCTCGACAAAGTAATCATCCTCAAGAGCAATACGCTCGAGTTCCATAGCGAGCTTGAACAAAGGGTCATCCTCTAGGCCCAAAGCCTCGAGCACCTCTTTACATGTTTCCTGCATGAGCTTGGCACGTGGGTCATAGTTTTTGTAGACACGATGCCCAAAACCCATCAAACGCACACCCGAAGTGCGATCTTTGACCTGCTCCATAAACTCGCCGACTTTGGCAACACCGCCTTGGGCGTGCAATTGCTCGAGCATATTGAGGCAGGCTTCATTAGCCCCACCATGCGCTGGACCCCATAGGCATGCAATCCCGGCAGCAATAGCTGCATAAGGGTTAGTGCCTGATGAGCCACACAAACGTACCGTAGAAGTCGATGCGTTTTGCTCATGGTCAGCATGCAGAATAAAGATGCGATCCAGTGCGCGCTCGACGACATCATTGACCTGATAATCCTCGCATGGGGTGCCAAACATCATACGTAGGAAATTACCGGTGTAGGACAAGTCATTTTGTGGGTACATAAAAGGCTGTCCAACGCCGTACTTATAAGCCATAGCAACGATGGTTGGCAGTTTGGCAATCAAACGGATCGCCGAAATGCGGCGATCTTCGGGATTATTAATATCCAGCTGGTCGTGATAGAAAGCGGACATCGCTCCGACCATACCGGTTAAAATTGCCATTGGGTGCGCATCATGGTGAAAGCCCCGTACAAAGTTGTACATATGCTCTTTAACCATGGTGTGGTGGGTCACCAAACCTTCGAACTCTTGTTTGCCTTTTTCGTCGGGCAGATCACCAAACAGCAATAGATGGCATACATCGAGAAAATCGCAGTTCTGAGCCAATTGCTCGATAGGATAGCCGCGATACAGTAATTGCCCCTTGTCGCCATCAATATATGTAATGGATGATCGGGTTGAGGCGGTCGCCATAAAACCGGGATCAAATGTAAAGGTACCTGTTTCGCCGTACAATTTGCGAATGTCGACGACATCAGGGCCAATTGTGCCTTTATATACAGGCAGTTCTACAGCTGGTCGGCCATCACTAAAGGATAGTGTGGCTTTAGTATCCGAACGTTGCATAAAACATCCTTTTCGTTCAAAGCGCGCGTATGAGCGCCACTAGACGTTGAATATCTGGTGAGTTATAGGGTTCTTTGAGCGCTTGGGTGCCTAAAAGAACCTGGAGCAGGTCAGTGTCGTCCATTTCAAACAATGTGTTGAGGGCGCTGACATCTGCATCCGTGAGCTCGTGCTCATAGCGGTCTAAAAAGCGCGTAAGAATGAGATCATTCTCAAGCATTCCGCGACGCGCGCGCCACCTGAGGCGCGCGCGCTGTAAAGTAGTTAGCTCTGCCATACTCGGCCCATATTAGACTGTGCGACGGACAAGCATTTCCTTGATCTTACCAATCGCACGCGATGGATTAAGCCCTTTAGGGCACACATCGGTACAGTTCATAATGGTATGACAGCGGAACAAACGATATGGGTCTTCTAGGTTATCCAAGCGCTCGGCAGTCGCATCATCACGAGAATCCGCAATAAAACGATAAGCCTGTAGCAAACCGGCTGGACCCACAAATTTGTCCGGGTTCCACCAAAAAGAAGGACAGGCCGTAGAACAGCATGCACATAAAATGCACTCGTACAACCCGTTGAGCTCTTCGCGCTCGGCAGGTGACTGCAAGCGCTCGCGCTCTGGCGGCGGCGTAGAATTAATGAGATAAGGCATGACTGAATGAAACTGATCAAAGAAATGAGTCATGTCTACAATTAAGTCACGCACAACTGGTAGGCCAGGAATCGGACGCAATACGATTTTATCGGGCAAGGTATTTAAATTGGTAATACATGCCAACGCGTTGCGACCATTAATATTCACGGCGTCTGAACCACAAATCCCCTCACGGCACGAGCGTCGGAAAGAAATACTGTCATCGACCTCATTTTTAAGTCGTACGAGTACATCTAGCAGCATCCGATCATGCTCGCGCAATTCGATTTGCACATCTTGCATGTAGGGACGCTCGTCCTTGTCGGGGTCGTAGCGATAGATTTCAAAATTTAACTTGCGATT
>DATGTW010000121.1:0-3098 GCA_035301625.1 Paenalcaligenes sp. | reverse complement strand
GCACCAAATGGAAGTGATCAAACAAGTTTGTGAGCGGGTCGCTGTACTTGATGCTGGCCAGGTCATCGAACAGGGCGAGGTCATTGATGTATTCATGCGGCCGCAACATGAAATTACGCGCTCAATGATTGGTGATTTGGTAGCCCAAAGCTTGCCAGCTGGGGTGCGTGAACGCATCATTCACAAGCTCGAGGCAGGTAATCATTACTTGTATCGCCTGGCTTTTGTGGATACGGATGTGGATCAACCATTGTTATCAACAGTGATCCGAGAGTTTCAATTGGATTTTAATATTTTGCATGGTTATATCGATGAAATTCAGGGCCAGGCCTTTGGTTCATTGGCGGTGATGGTGGGTGGTGCCCAGGTCGGTATACAGGCAGCTGTGCAGTATTTACGAGGGCGCGGCGTGGTGATTGAGGAGCTACCCTATGTCTAGCGCAATGATAGGTTTATTTGTCGATTCTTTTTGGGAAACCATTATTATGGTATTGGTCTCCTGGTCGGTGGGTGCGGTGGTGGGATTACCCTTGGGCGTTTTACTGTATTTAACCGCACCTGGGGGTGTGCACGGTATGCCAGTGTTAAATCGCACGGTGGCTATTGTGGTTAATGCATTGCGCTCTATTCCTTTTATTATTTTATTGGTAGCGGTAATTCCCTTTACTCGTTTTATTGTGGGTACTTCTATTGGAACGGCGGCGGCTATCGTACCCTTATCGATTGCGGCAGCGCCTTATATTGCTCGTTTGATGGAAACAGCCCTGCGTGAAGTAGATAAAGGGCTTATTGAGGCAGCTGAATCTATGGGTGCCAGCACGCGTCAAATTATTTATAAAATTCTCTTGCCTGAGGCCTTACCTGGTATTGTGGGTGGCTTGACAGTGGCGTTTGTTAGTTTGGTGGGCTATTCAGCTATGGCGGGCGCTGTCGGTGGCGGTGGCTTGGGGGATTTAGGTATTCGTTATGGTTATCAGCGCTTTTTGCCCGAGGTCATGCTGGCCGTGGTGCTGCTGCTAATCGTTTTTGTACAAGCTTGTCAAAGCTTTGGAGATTGGTTGGTGCGCCGTTTGAACAAAAAATAAAGCGATGCGCCGTGCTTAGTTATAGCTATACCCTTTTAGGAGAATCTGATGATTATCAAACAAATCAAAAAACTGGCCTTTGCTGGAGCTGTCGGAGCGGTTGCGGTGGCTTTTAGTACAGGTGCTGCAGCGGATACCAAAACTATAAAGATGGGGGTCACTCCAGGACCGCACGCCGAGATTATGGAGCAGGTAAAAGAGATTGCCGCAGATCGTGGTCTGGAGATTCAAATTTTAGAATTCAGCGACTATGTACAGCCTAACGCGGCATTAGAGGCTGGAGATTTAGATGCCAATAGCTACCAACACGAGCCCTATTTACAACAACAAATACAGGATCGTGGTTACCGCTTAGTCAGCGCTGCGCCGACAGTGATTTATCCTTTGGGTTTGTATTCAAATCAGATTGAAGATATTGAGCAGATAGAAGATCGTGCCAGCATTGCCATTCCTAATGACCCAAGCAATGGGGGCCGGGCATTGATGTTGCTCGAAGAGACGGGTTTGCTAAGTCTTAAAGAAGGGGTGGGTGCTGAAGCTACGATGTTGGATGTGGTCGAAAACCCCAAAAACCTGCGCATTGTCGAGTTAGATGCCGCACAATTGCCACGTTCTTTGGATGATGTGGCTTTGGCTGCGATTAACACTAACTTTGCCATGGAGGCCGGCTTGGTACCCGTTGATGATGCGCTTGTGCTGGAATCCTCGGATAGCCCTTATGCCAACCTGATTGTCGTGCGCGAAGAGGACAAGGATGCAGATTGGGTCAAAACGTTAGTTGAGTCCTATCACACCCCTGAGATCAAAGAGTTTATTTTGGATAACTTTGAAGGCTCTTTGATTCCTGTGTGGTAAAGCATTCATGCCAAAATACGTATAAAAATCAAAGCATATTCAATTCAATGTAATGCTTTATATGCGTTACTAATAATACATGGCGGACCCCATATGGAGTCCGCTATTTTTATACGTGGTGACAGGCAACTTGATGTCGGCTATTTTCACGTGCTTCTAGCACGGGTGCTTGTTGTTTGCACAGATCAGTGGCCAAAGGACAGCGGGGATGAAAAGTGCATCCGCTGGGTGGGTTCAGGGGGTTGGGCACCTCGCCAGATACCTGTACTCGTGGTGTGCCCCGTTTATTGAGGTCTGGAATAGCAGCCAATAGCATTTGTGTGTAGGGATGCATAGGGTTTTGAAATAAAGCATCGCGCGGGGCTACCTCGACCAAGCGACCCAAATACATCACCCCCACTCGATCGGCGATGTGGTGCACAACAGCGAGGTTGTGAGAGATAAATAAATAACTCAGTTGATGCTCGCTTTGTAGATCTTTCATCAGGTTTAAGACCTGCGCTTGCACAGAGACATCTAAAGCCGAGGTGGGTTCATCACAAATAATAAATTCAGGGTTTAGCGCCAGCGCACGAGCAATCGAAATACGCTGTCTCTGACCCCCTGAAAACTGGTGTGGATAACGCTGTCTATCGGTTGGGCTAAGCCCGACCTGCTCGAGTAGTTCGTTGACCTTTTGGGTTTGTTCGCGGTGGCTAAGCCGGGTATGGGTTTCCAAAGGCTCGGCAATGATTCGTCCCACGCGCCAACGTGGATTCAGACTGGCATACGGATCTTGGAAAATCATTTGTATGCGCTGCTGTAGTTTGCGACGTTGCTCTGGGGTCATATTGGCGGTGTCGATATCCTCGTAGTGGATACTGCCACGCGTTAATGAATATAGACCTGCTAACAGGCGTGCCAAGGTAGATTTTCCACAACCCGATTCGCCGACTAGAGCAAAGGTTTCTCCTTTGTAAATCTCAAAGTTGATGCCATCGACGGCGCGTAATAGTTGGCGAGGACGACGGTAAATAGCTCGATCTAACCAAGAAGGAGAAACATCAAACCAACGGGCAACATCATGGGCACGTACAAAAGCTTGTTTCATGGTTTGACCTCCTCATGCAACCAGCAGGCGACTTTGTGGCGATGACCAACAGTGAGTAGCTCGGGGAT
>DATGTW010000120.1:0-3511 GCA_035301625.1 Paenalcaligenes sp. | reverse complement strand
GCAGGCAGAGCTAAAGAGGCAACTCGCTTTACTGGAAAATACCCATGTGGATTTTGATACGCTGGAAATTGTGCGTATCGACCAAATCGCCCATACCCCATATCGCCCAATCAAACCCAACAAAAAGCTGATTGTGGCCGTCGCCATCCTATTGGGAGGCATGTTGAGTGTATTTATCACCCTCATACAGGCCATGGTCACCCAAAGACAAAACGGCTCTCACCTGCCTAATCATATGAATAATAATGCTCATAAGACGCGCCCTGCCCCAGTGCACGGCGCGTGACCCCATTTAAAATTGCTCCGTGCAATGCTTGTTTAACACCCGCTATCTGCAAGCGTTCGAGCGTATCGCGTACCTCATTCTGTGTGGTCTGTTCTGCACGGATCACCAGATACCCTGCATCCACATGGCGCAAAACCGCCAAGGTATCGGCCACTGGCAAGACTGGTGGGGCAGTAAAAATGACATAATCATAATTTGCGTCCAGCTGCTCTAATAACGCTGCAAAATCTGGCTGCAATAAAAGCTCGGTCGGATTCGCAGGCCGCACCCCGGCGGGCAGTACTGTCAAGCCCTCGTGCGGTTTGATCAGCACATCCTCAACCACAGCCTGCCCAGACAGCAACTGTGCAAGACCAGGTAGCCCTGCCTCATAGCCTAAATACTCGTGCAGCACTGAACGTCGCATATCAACATCAATGAGCAACACCCGTTTCCCCTCCAGCGCCAGCAGGTCAGCTATATTGACCGCAATAAAACTTTTCCCGACATCTGCGGTAGGCCCCACAAAAGCCAGCTTTGCAGCATGCCCAGTACCCATTGGTTCGGCAAAGACCGAGCGTAAAGCACGCATACTTTCCAAGGCGGGATTGTTCTCGTGCTGACTAGTCAAGAGCGCCCTGACCTGACGTCGGCGCAGGCACGCGCACCAGCCGCGACGCAATTTGGCATCAGGAACCCCGATCGTGTTTAAACGAGTTAGCTCTTGCAATGCTGCAGGCGCGTAAATAACGGGGCGTAAAAAAGCCCGCATCAGCACCACAAAAACACCCAGCATCAATCCCAACAAAACGGATACTGCCAGTACCAACAAACGTTTGGGTTTGACTACCTCGGGACGGGAAACGTTAAAATCTGCATCTACTGTATTCGCCCCACTGCTTTGCAATTGACGACTGGTCATATCACGTAAAGTAATTCGCATCTCTAGCGCGCGTTGCAGGCGCAATAAATCAGCCTCGGGGCCCATATAATCATCAGATAACTCATCCAACACATAGCGCTCGGCCCTGAGATCGGCTAATTGTTCGTCCAGCGCCTCGATCAAAAAACTTTCATTACCATAATGCGGCAACAATAAATCACGCTGCAACTTGAGCTGACCGAACTGGGCATCAGCCTCTATCAAATCATCTAATAGGTTTCTGGCAGTGGACGATAGCTTGACCTCGGGATGACTCGACTGAAATTGCTCTAAAGCATCATGCGCGATAACCACATTATTCTCTAAAGCAGATAAACGGTTTTTCAAAAACTCAGTGCTGCTGGCCTCAAGCGTCAGCGCCTCATCCTTTAGCAATCGGGCATAAGCCCGCACCACTGCCCCTATAAAATCAGCCCCCGCCAACAAATCATCACTATGGTAAATCAACTCGTAAATTTGCTCGTTAGCTGAGGGGGCACCGATAGACTCAATATTTAAGTCATCCTTGATTTCTCTATAACTATCCAGCAAGGGGTCTTGCTTTACTTGAAAACGAGTACCCACGCGACCCATAATATCTGCAACGGTCAGATGACCCGTACGCCCATAGGCAGAAAACTGGATGCGCTCGCCAAATAAGCCTTGCTCTAACAGGAGATTGCCCTCATCATCCTCTAAGGTAAACCCATCATCCGTGCGCTCAATCACAAAAAACTGCTCATTCGCGAGCAAAGGCAAACTAAACTCATCAAGAAGGACACGCTCACCTCCCCAAGCAAACCCATCGAGTCCCAGAAAAGGCTCAGCCAATTGGTTCTCTTGGCTTTCTTGCTTCTCATGCTGCTTGGCTACCAAAGCACCTAAAACAGGTATTCTATTTAGCGCTTTTACCTTTGTATTGGCCTGCGTTTCCCTAATGGCTGATAACAAAACCTCTGACGAGGTGAATTGTTCTAACCGCTCTTCGGCTAGCTTTTTCTGTAGGCTACGACTCTCAGCCAGCCCTAAGCGCTGCAACAAATGATTATCAGTTTGCAGTTGGACAACAGCACGCCACTCATAAGTAGCCGGACCCAAAAAAGCATAGGCAGCCCCCAAAAAAACCACCCCTACAAAAATCAAAGCGATCATCTTCCAACCTCGGAGCAATACATTTAACAAATCGCCGAGGTCAATTTCGTCGTTATTGTAATTAGACCGACTTTCCACAGGGGCCATAGCTTAACTCTCAGAACAGCAACAAAATATAAAGGGTAAACTGCGCAGAACCGATGGTGTTTGGGATTGCACACCCAAATGCAATCAGGACCTTCAACATGAAACATCATGTTACCGCAGTCGTCGACAATCCGCCAATTGCCTGTATTTTATGCTTACCGGAGTATTAAGACACAACACAATTGCAAATCTCTGCAAAACTGCTGGTCTTTAACCCCCTTTTTGTTACGATTTAAAAGGAAAAAAAGATGTGCTCATCATTTACTTTGGAAAGCACTCTATAATGTGCGCTGACCCTTGTTTTCCTTGGCCGGTAATAGTTCATGACCCAATTGCCCGTACGTCGATTTCAAAAGCTCTATGAGCGTATTTTGCTCTCCCAGTGGTTTTCTCTGGTATTAGGCTGGTTGTTGGTCGGGTTGTTACCCAGTTTGCTCTATTCGGGCCTGGAGGGTTTTCAAAATGTCGGCTATGGTCAGCAGTCTGCTTTTTCGATCAATACAGGCCTGTATCTGATCTCTTTTTTAGCCATTCGCAGGCTGCTGTATTCATTTCCTGGCGGTCGTTCTTTGTGGCTGGTGCTGAGCCACGTTTTTGTGATTTTTGCGCTGGGTGTTTTTGTTTCGTTGTTTTTTCGTATCCAGGTATCCCGACTGGTGCTGATGCTCAGCGGTTTTTTCGCGCTGCTGTGGTTTACGTTTGAACACCAGCTCAATCAGCGTTATCGGCAGTGCAAGCTAGCTGTGATTCAAAAGGGGTTTGCCCTGCAACTACTGGATCTGGGGGGCAATGTCGATATTCGCCCGCTTGAGGGGCTGGCGTTAGGGGGATACCGTTACGATGGTGTGGTTGCAGATTTTCGTGCCATCAATGCCGATGAAGAGCGTTTTCTGACCCAGTGCGCTTTGCAAGGCATCCCGGTTTATAACGCCAAGGACGTTTTCGAGTCTTTCACGGGGCGGGTCAAAATCGATTATATGAGCGAGAACAACATCGGTTCTTTGCTGCCCTCCCGCACGGTAGAAAATTTCAAGACTCTGTTTGATCTGAGCATCATCCTGCTGACCTTGCCCTTCACAATCCTG
>DATGTW010000119.1:0-6609 GCA_035301625.1 Paenalcaligenes sp. | reverse complement strand
CCTAGTTCGCGCTGGCAGTACAACACCTGCGAGGCAAAGGCCTCGTTGAGCTCCCACAGATCAATATCGTCGACGGTCAGGCCATGACGTTTGAGCAATTTAGGAACGGCATAAACTGGGCCAATGCCCATTTCGTCAGGGGCGCAGCCCGCCACTGCAAAGCCATGAAATGCACCTAATGGTTCTAGATTAGCGCGTTCAGCTTCCTTGGCCTCCATCACCACACAAGCGGCTGCGCCGTCTGCCAGTTGAGAGGCATTGCCCGCAGTGATGAATTTGTCCTCGCCCATGATGGGTTTCAGCCCCGCCAACGCCTCGAGGGTAGTTGAGGGACGGTTACAGTTATCGGTATCTGCAGTGACCTCTTGTTCATGGCTTTCACCGGTTTCGCGGTCGGTGACACGCATGGTGGTCTGTACCTGGATGATCTCGTCTGCATAGCGCCCTTCGCGCTGGGCGGCTGCGGTCAGCTGCTGGCTACGCAGGGCGTATTCGTCCTGATCTTCACGGCTGACGCCATAACGTGCTGCCACAATATCTGCCGTTTCAATCATGGGCAAATACAGTTGCGGTAAATCTTTGATCAGCTGGTTATCTTTGGCGTTCTCATCATCGCGAGTACGCAGTAAAGAACAACTCTCGACGCCCCCAGCCACTACGGGACCCGATTGTTCAAGCACGACGCTGGCGGCAGCGTTGGCCACGGCCTGCAGACCCGACGAGCAAAATCTATTCACAGTCACCCCGGCCACACTCAGTGGCAGGCCAGCGCGTAAAGCCGCCTGACGAGCGACGTTGCGACCGGTGGTACCTTCGGGGTAACCACAACCCAGGACAACATCCTCAATAGTTTGGGGGTCAATGCCTGCGCGCTCAACCGCAGCACGAATAGCAAAAGCTGCCAACGTAGGTCCCTGGGTAATATTGAGTTCCCCACGGCCCGCCTTGGTCAGTGGGGTACGCGCTGTTGAAACAATCACTGCTTGGCGTGTCATAGCAATCTCCGTTCTTTGATGTATAGGGTTATTTTTCGTTGGCAATATCTGCAGGCAAATCCAGCAGACTCAGATGATCATCTTTAGAGCCAAAGCGTGCATCGCAGCACAAGAGCTTGCGATAGTAATGGCCAACAGGATACTCATAGGCCATGCCCATGCCGCCATGGACTTGAATACCCTCGCCACCGACATAACGGGCACTTTGACCTATGATGTATTTTGCCAGGCTCAGATCACGCTGGGCCTGCTGATCACCCGCAGCGGCTTTATCGGCTTGAATGGCCGTCAAAATGGCCATCGAGCGAGCGCGCTCGGTCGCAATTTGCATATCGACAAAGCGATGTTGCAATACTTGCTGGGCCGCCAAGGGTTTGCCAAATTGTTTACGTTCGTGCAAATACTGACGACTAATTTCCAGTACCCGGTCCATTGCCCCCACAGCCTCGCCGCAGGTGGCTGATAAGCCTCTGTACACGGCCTGCAGCAATAATTCTTTAGCTTGTGTACCCGTGGCCAGACAAATCGTGGCGGGCGCGTGGGTAAATTCGATATCAGCCACAGGGCTGCCGTCTGCCAGGGTAGTCCCGGTCCGGCTGACGCCCTCACTATCCGCGGCGACCAAATACAAACCCAGTTCACCTGCGTGCTCGGCAGACACAATCAACCATTGGGCACCAGCCCCATCGTCAACTAATATTTTTTTGCCATTAATTGCCCAGGGGCCCTCAGCACCGTCACTACGTACTGTTGTTTCGCATTCAGTGGGAGCAAAGCCGCGCGGCTTTTCTGCCCAGGCCAATGCCACCGTTTGTTGGCCCGCGATGACCTCGGTCAAAATGTTGTTGACCTGAGCGTTATCTGCCCCTCGGGCCAACAGGGGCGCTGCCACAATAGCGGTAGATAGCAGGGGCTCGATATTCAGGGCAGCACCCGCCCCTTCCATCAATAAAAAAGCCTCTTGGGGTCCCAAGCCCAAGCCGCCATGGTCTTCAGATACCATCAAACCCAACCAGCCCAGCTCGGCCATATTTTGCCAAATGCCAGGATCGGGGTAATCCGCACGTTGGATACGCTCGAGGTAAAATTCAAAGGTGTAGTCCGTCGCAAAATAGTCGAACACACTGGAGCGAATCATCTCTTGTTCATCAGAATAGGTAAGATTCATTGGGGATCCTTTGCACTAGTTGAGTCGACTTTTAGCGATGATGTTGCGCTGAATTTCCGAGCTACCGCCGTAAATGGTGGCCACACGGTTAAAGAGGTGATCGCCCATCAGACCATGGGCAGTGGTTTCACCGATCGGCGACTGGCTGCGGCGCCCAGCGTAAATCACGCCATAATGACCGGCCAAATCCAACAACAGCTCGGTCAGAGTTTGGCAGATCTCTGAGCCCTCGATTTTCAGCATGGCCGAATCAGCAATATCAAAGCCCAGCTCGGGACGATAATTGGACAACACCCGCAATTCAGTGAGCTCTAATGCACGTAAACGGGCCTCGATCTGCGCCAGGCGCTGTTGATACAGCGGATTATCAATGGGGCGCTCACCACTGGCATCAGGGTGCGCAGCCAACACATAAGCGCGCTGCAACTGCATACGAGAGCGACCAACCCGTGCAATCATGGCACGCTCATGACCCAGTAAAAACTTGGCATAGGTCCAGCCTTTGCCATCTTCTCCGACTAGATTCTCCTTAGGTACTTTGACATCGTTGAAGAACACCTCACAAATGCTGTAGCCCTCGTCGATGGTGCGCACAGGTTGGACTTCTACCCCAGGGCTGCCCATATCCAACAGCAAAAAGGAAATGCCTGTTTGTGGACGATCAGTTTCCTGGGTACGCGCCAGACAAAACATTTTGTCAGCAAAGCTGCCGTGCGTGGTCCAGGCTTTTTGCCCATTGAGCAAATAATGATCACCTTTATCCTCAGCACGGGTACGCAACGAGGCTAAATCAGAACCTGCATTAGGCTCTGAAAACCCCTGACACCACCAGGTGTCCGATTTGAGGATATTGGGCAAATACTCCTCCTTTTGTTCCTGAGAACCAAAGGTATAAATCACCGGGCCCACCATAGAGATTCCAAAGGGGATGGTCTCGGGGGCGCACTGCAGGGCCAATTCGTGCGCAAAAATACGCTGTTTAGCCAGACTCCAACCCGTGCCTCCGTACTCAACTGGCCAAGCAGGGGCTATCCACCCTTGGCGATAAAGGTGCTTTTGCCAATCAACGTATTCGTGCTTTTCCAGCTTTTCTCCATAAAGAATTTTGCGCTGAACACTTTCGGGCAAATGCGCTTGGGCAAATGCGCGCACTTCTTGGCGAAAGGCCTGCTCCTCTGGGCTGATATCAAGGTTCATCGTCATAGTTCATGCTTTTTTAAATAGGTAAAAAAGAGGCTGTGGGTGAGATATTGATGGATATATCCGGGAGGAACTCTGCAGCGACGTCATTCACCACCGCAGGAATATCCTCCAAACGCTGTTCTACATCATGTAAATTGCCAGCAATGGCCAAGGCCATCAAGCCAGCATGCCCCCCAACATCAGCATTTGTTAAAGCAAATGAAAAAGAGGCCCGATCCACATTTTGCAAACGATGCGAATAGACAAAACCACGATTACGCGCATCAGCGACGATGTTTAACACCTCGCGCAGGGTCTGGACAGGAGTATTTTCTTTGTCCTCAGCCAAACAATATGCTGCCACAGAGCAGATCTCGTCCTCGGGTAACTGGGTCAAAATAGCGTAACCCAGGCCTGTCCCAATCAAGGGGCGCACCACCCCAATGGGGACCTGTTCTTTACGATCACGCGTACCGTACATCACGTGTGCATATTGCACGTGGTGTCCGGTGCGCTGCCCTAAAACAATGGTTAGTTTTAATTCTTCACACAAAGCGCGCATAGCCAAACGCAAGTTACTGCGCGGCAGCAAGCTGTCATGAACCCAGCCGCCCAGCATATTCAAACGCAGACTGGGCATAAAGGTTTTATCCACTGGGTTTTGACAGATATAGCCCATGCGCAGCAATGTTTGGACCAACATCCACGCACTGGACTGCGGGATTTCGCTGATACGCACGAGATCAGCCAGACTGATGGGCTCTTCTAATTGTTCAAAGATTTCAAAAAGCTCGAGTACCCGCTGGGCGGATTTAACTGAGCGCACCCCCAAATCTCGGGTGTGATCTTTAATAGAAGGATCGGGCAATTCAAGCTTGCGATGCGAGCGTGACATAGTGCTAAAAATTAATCCATGGTGATGTTGTTCTTTTCTGCCAACTCAGACCAAAGCTGAATATCGTTGGCAAAAAACTCTCTAAAGGTCTCGGTATCACTGCCTACGGGGACCAGATTGAGGCCAGTGAGGCGCTTTTGGATTTCAGGATCGTTGACGGCATCTTGTACGAGCTGCTCCATACGCTCAACCGCCTCGGCGGGGGTATCCTTGGCCGCAAACACGCCAAACCAACCACCAAAATCAAAGTCGTCATAGCCCAACTCTTCGGCAGTCGGTGCATCAGGCAAAGTCGGCATACGCTCGCCCCCTGTGCCACTGACAGCCAAAACCCGGACGCGATCAGAATCCAGATGAGGTAGCGCTGAACCAATATCAGGGAAAGCAAAGCTCACCACACCGCCCAACACGTCTGTCATCATGGGTGCTGCCCCTTTGTAGGGAATATGCTCGGCACTGGTATCAGTGACTAATTTGAACTGCTCACCCAAAAACTGCCCGGTAGAACCATAGCCATATGAACCATAGCTATGTGCGTCAGGCTCGGCTTTTAATAACTCAACCAGCTCATCTACTGTGTCAACATCAGCCAGATTTGGATTCACGACCCAAACATTGGATGAACGAGCAACCAACGAAACAGGAATGAAGTCCTCTTCGACATCATAGGGTAGTTCTGTTGTGGTGGTGGCTGGAAATTGTGACATCAAAGTAAAGCCCAGCATAAAGGTATAGCCATCTTTCGGGGCATTCAAAAGGGCATTGGCACCAATGACCCCCGAACCACCCGGACGGTTTTCTACGACCACGGGCTGGCCGGCTTGCTCTGAAATATGTTTACCAATCAGGCGCGCGACGGTATCTGCACCACCACCAGCAGCACTGGGGACATACATTTGAATGGCACGATTAGGCCAATCATCATCGGCAGCAGCTGGCATTCCAAAAGCCATCGCTGCCGCGGATAAAGCCGCGGTGATAAAATTGCGTCGATTAAACATCAACATGTTTCTCTCCTCACTAAAACAGCCTTCATTGGCTGTAATTACAGTTGGTGCGCCATGGACGCTACATGCTCTTGCGCCATGCGTTGCACCTCGTTGCGTAAAACCTTTCCATTGGTGGCCAGCGGTAGTTGCTCGACGAACACTACATGCTGCGGCCTCTTATAGGGGGTCAACCGTTCTCGGGTAAAATCACCCAACGCTTGCTCATCTAGACTGTGTTCGGGTTTAAGCACAATAAATGCTGCAATTCGCTCTTCCGTTTCCAAATGCACCCCGACCACGCAGGAATACTGCACGGCCGGATGCGCGTTGAGCGCAGCCTCGACCTCAGTTGGATACACATTAAATCCAGAACGAATGATGAGCTCCTTGAGACGTCCCTTGATATAGAGCGCGCCGTCGGGCCCCTCGGATACTAAATCCTCGGTACGCAGCCACCCGTCTGAGTCCAGGACTCGGGCTGTTTCTTGGGGGTTCTTGTAATAGCCCTGCATAATATTGGGGCCACGCACCAACAGCTCGCCCACCTCGCCAGCGGCCACTGACTGGCCCTGTTCATCAACAATGCGATAATCCACCCCGGGAATGACGTAACCCACACTGAGGTCATCCCGACGCTGCCGATAAGGCACCATGGTGATGGTGGGCGAGGCTTCGGTCAGACCGTAACCATTATTGATGGGTGCCTTGAACACATGCTCAATACTGGTTTTAAGCGAAGGGTCCAGGGGCGCACCGCCACAGTGCAATAAACGAATATTAGGTGCATGGATGGCATGGCCTTGCTCGTGGGCCTGTAACAAACGTAGGTACATGGCCGGCACACCATGCAACATGCTCACCCCATCATTCAAGGCCTCAATCACCGCTGCCACATCAAAGCGGCTGGCCAGCTGTAACTTTGCGCCCGCGTTCAAAGCAGCCAAAGTCACAGTGCTAATACCATAAGCGTGTGACAAAGGCAGGGCCGAATACACATGATCGGTCGGGCCCGTACCACGTACGCCCGAAGCCGTCATGGCCGAATTACCCAGATTAGAGTGCGTGAGCATCACGCCCTTGGGGGTGCCGGTAGTACCGCTGGTATAAATCAACATCGCTACCTGCTCACGGCAGTGCTGAGCGATGGGCTCAGGACGCGCAGAGGCATCAGACGGGGTGAGCGCATATACCCAATCATTATTGCCATTTGATTCTTGTTCTTGGGTCACTGCGCCATAACGCTGCGCATGGGCTTGCGCGGCAGTCGACAAACCTGTGCCCAACACTACAAATCGGGGCGCACAATGCGCTTTAATGGTGTCTATTTCGTTAGCAGTCATGCGCGCATTAACAGGCACTGACCAAGCATCAAGTACACTG
>DATGTW010000118.1:0-8228 GCA_035301625.1 Paenalcaligenes sp. | reverse complement strand
GGACCATTCACGTTGTTCAACCTGTGCTCTATTTTCCTGCCCATCATCCCGCTGTGATAAGTCATCCTGCGCTCTGACCGCACTGAGGATCATCAAAAGCCCAAGGAATAAAGCCATGGGCCATAAAATTTTCTTTTTATTAAGTTGCATCTTAAAAAAACCATTAAAAAAACGATTGTATGGAGGGACAATAGTAACGTGAAATTACTGTCTATCCTAGACTTCTTGATGGTAATGTAAATTAACATTGCCATATAAGTGTGTTCTACAGGAGAGAGCCATGACTACATTATTAGTGACAGCCAAGGGCCAAATCAGCTTTCCAGCCCCTACTCCACAGTGACGCTTTTGGCCAGGTTACGCGGTTTATCGACATCAGTACCCCGCGCTAGCGCGGTGTGATAGGCCAACAACTGCAAGGGCACGACATGCAAAATAGGCGATAGCTGTGCGTAGTGCTTGGACATTTGTATGACATGCACGTGATCGCTGGGGCTGATTTTAGTGTCTGCATCCGCAAATACGTATAGTTCACCGCCGCGTGCACGGACCTCTTCCATATTGGCTTTGAGTTTTTCCAGCAGTTCATCATTAGGGGCGACAGTCACCACAGGCATGGCATCGGTGACCAGGGCCAAGGGGCCATGCTTGAGCTCTCCTGCGGGGTAGCCCTCGGCATGGATATAGCTGATTTCTTTTAGTTTTAAAGCCCCCTCTAGAGCGATGGGATAATGCAGTCCGCGCCCTAAAAACAAAGCATGCTCTTTACGGGCAAACCGGTTAGCCCAGGCGATAATCTGGGGCTCCAAAGCTAACACCGCCCCCAGAGCAACGGGCAAATGGCGTAGTCTGTGTACGTGCTCATTGATGGCTGTTTTATCTAAACGGCCTTTTTCTTGGGCCAGCACCAGCGCCAATAAAAACAAAGCCGTTAATTGGGTGGTAAATGCTTTGGTCGAGGCGACCCCGATTTCTATTCCCGCGCGGGTGATAAAGGCTAATTGAGACTCACGCACCAGAGCGCTGCTCGCCACATTACATATTGCCAGGCTGTGTGGCATACCTAATTCCTGCGCATGCTTCAGGGCTGCCAATGTATCAGCAGTCTCACCTGACTGGGAAATGACAATCACCAAAGTACGTGGGTCGGGCACGCTGGTGCGGTACCGATATTCGCTGGCGATTTCTACCGCGGTGGGCAGCCCGGCCATGCCCTCAAGCCAATACTTAGCCGTCATCCCGGCATAAAAACTGGTCCCACACGCCAATATCAAAACACGATCGATGGCTGCAAATACAGCACCCGCATCAGCGCCAAACAACGCAGGAGAGATTTCATCCAAATCCTGTAAAGTATCTGCGACAGCCCGTGGCTGCTCAAAGATCTCTTTTTGCATGTAATGACGATAAGGGCCCAGCTCGGCCTCGACGACGGCTTGGGGCATGGGCTGCACTTCACGGTGCTGTGCGGCACCGCGCATATCGCTGATGATGTAGCCGGCCTTTTGCAGAGCCACCACATCCCCATCCTGCAAATAAACCAGCTGTTCTGCTTGACCAGCAATCGCCAATGCATCTGAAGCTAAAAAATACTTGTTCTGACCGATGGCCATCACCAAAGGCGATCCTTTGCGAGCACCGATTAAACGCTCGGGCTCTTGATCGCATAGAACACCCAGTGCATAAGCGCCTTGTAGACGTTGGCAGGCAGCCTGCACGGCGGCCAGGATATCCCCTTCATATAAGGAATGAATCAGGTGTGCAACGGCCTCAGTGTCCGTCTGACTTTCAAATACATAACCTTGGGCTGACAGCTCGGCCCGCAAAACTTCGTAATTTTCGATAATGCCATTATGCACAAGAGCAATCTGCCGGTCTTGCCCGCCAGAAAAGTGTGGATGAGCATTCATGGTGGCAGGTGCACCGTGTGTAGCCCAACGCGTATGTGCAATCCCTACCGGTCCAGCCAACTCTGCCTGGGCAACCTCATGAGCCAGCTGCGCGACACGCTCAGTACTGCGCAAACGCTGCAGCTGACCGCCCCGTAAAACCGCAAGCCCACAAGAGTCATACCCACGATATTCCAGGCGGCCCAATCCCTCTAGGAGGACAGGCACACAATTACTCGCATCAAACCGAATGGCCCCTACAATTCCACACATGCCCTGCTCCTTTAACTCACATGTTGCGTATAAAACTGCTCGTAGCGGTCCAGCATCTGCTCGACACCGTGCTCTTGACGCACCCAGCGCAGGGCCGTTTGTACCTTTTCCTGAGCCTGCTCAGGGTGAGTCAGTATTGCTTCACAAGCATCAGCGATGGCTTGGGCATCGCCGACTGGACATAGCCAGCCACGCTCAACACTAACAATATCCGGCATCCCCCCTGCATCGGTAGCTACGGTCGGAACCTCATACAAAAACGCATCCAATAAACTGCTGCCTAGAGCCTCCATGCGAGAGCTCAACACAAAAACATCCAAGAGGCGATAGACATCCTCTATATGCGGATTAAAGCCCATAAACCGATAGACACTTTCCAGTCCTAATTCTTTAACCAACTGACGCGCCTGCTCGCTCATTTCCCCTTCGGCCCCAAAATGCAGAAATACAAAATTAGGGTATTTTTGCTGCAAAAAATGCATCGCCTGAATCAAGGTCAGGGGATCTTTTTCTCGAGTCAATGCGGCGCAAGTACCCAATACCCGTGCCCCCTCGGGTAATTGCGCACGGATGGGCTGTACACGTTGATGATTCATCGCGACATAATCAATCGCCGAGGGGATGACTACAGGATGAAAACCCAAAGTTAGAGGAGCCTGAGCGGCAGCTGAGCTTATAGCTGCAAAAGCCTGTATTCGCCGCCATTTGCGACGCGTCTTCCAACGCTGAAACCATTGAATACCACGTGATCGGTAAAGTGAAAAAGCAGTTCTTCTGGTAAAAGCCAACATGCCTTGTATGAATGGTCGCATCACACTTAGCAGGGTCAGGGTATTGGCGGTCTGCGCATGCCAAACATCAAAATACTTTCGATACCTAAAAAGACAATACAACAGATGCAGTCGATTGCGGGCAGCAATAATACGCACACGTCCTGCATCCAAACGATGACTTAGCGGTTCCCCCGCCCGCACCAGCACCGACACCTGATGGCCGCGTTCTGCCATGCCATGGGCCATCAGCAGGGTTTGACGTTCGCCACCGCGCCAGCCTTTTTCAAAATTGAGGTATGCGATGCGCATGTAAAATTTCCGCTAACAAAAAAGATTGTGTGCTACACAAGTATGGGGTCAGAGGCAGGGTTTAAATGGCGCATGATATTGACCACCACAGAACCCATGGCGCACACCACGGATACCCCGATGCCCAGCATGGGCCCCCATTCGCCGCCCATAGTAAAGGCTATCGCCACCAAGGCAGTGCCAAAGCTCTGACCATAAACACGGGTGGTGGCCTGCATCCCACCTGCAGCGGCGGCACGGTGACGAGGTACACCTGCCAACAAGGCACGGTTGTTCGGTGTTTGGAATAACCCAAAACCTGCCCCTGCTGTGATCATTGAGGCCAATACCCAACCAAAGTGACTGTGTGCATCCAGGAACATGAGCCAGCCCATGCCAATGGCCATGCCGGCCCCTCCAACAGCACATAGTTTAGCAATCGATATACGCCCGGATAAATAGCCCGACAATGGAGCCATTAAACCAACGCCCAAGGACCACGCCCCCAAGTAGAGCCCTAACTCGCTATAACTTAGCCCCATCACCCTTTGAAAATAAAAAGGCATAGAGACCAAACCAGCCATTTGCGAGGCAAAAGAAAACGCCGAGGCAACCACCGCATAAGCAACGGGTGTAATACGCAGTAAATCAGTGGGCACCAAGGGCGCGACCTGACGTCTGGAACGACGCAGTAATATGCGCGCACTGAGGATGGCAATGATAAAACACACAATGGAAATCAACGGGCGCGTGGCGATTAAATCCAACCCCAAAATAGATAACCCAAAAACAGGGGCTACCAGTATGCCAGCCCACCAATCAAAGGGCCGTGTACTGCGCGTTCCGGTAGGCAAATATCGGGCACCAACCACCAAAACAGCCGAAATAGGTACCGTGATCCAGAAAATCCACCGCCAATTACCGACTTCGAGAATAAAGGCACCGATTGAAGGGGCCAGCACGGCCGTCATTGATACCGTCATAGCATTCAAACTCAAGCCGATACCCAGCAACCTGAGTGGGTAAATATTACGTACCAAGCCACCAAACAAACACATCAACATCGAGGAACCCAACCCTTGGGCAATACGCGCGCTCAGCAGCATGGGAAAATCCACCGCCATTGACGCCCCCAAGGAGGCCAGCATAAATAAAAACGCACCAACAGCAAACATTCGCCCTAACCCTACGCGCTCGGCCATCGCGGACAGCGGCAGCAAAGTGACCACAATGGTCATGCTATAGGCAATGGTGATCCAAACAACCAACGCTGGGTTGATGTGTAATTCTTGGGCAATAGTGGGCAGAGCCACATTAGACATGCTGGCATCAAGGACTGAGGCAATGATGGCCATCAACAAGACGGCAGCGGCGGGAATCATGCGTGCACGGGGCAGACCATCGGGTCCGTCGCCAGGCTCTTTGGCAGATTTTTTTTTGGCTGTTTCAGTGGTGCTATCGGATTGGGTTTGAGTATCGGGCTGCGCTTTAGGGTCAGAATGGGCAGCGCTGGCACTGCCCTTTGATCGCTGCGATGCCTCATCATTGTCTGCAGCTGTCAAGGGCGCCGACGACGGATCAGGCTTGAGTTCAGGAGCCCTAGATATCACGGGATCAATGGATTCAGACCATGGACCCGATGCAGATGAGGATGTGGTTTCTGTATTTGGTGGTTGACGATGCGTTACGGTATTTTTACTCACTAGAGATTTCGTTATCCATTACTTTTTTTAGTGGGGCGTTTCCATTGTGTATATGTTTTTTGCTCCGCTCGCGATAACGTCAGCGCATTGGCCGGCGCATCACGAGTCAATGTGGTTCCAGCCCCAATGGTCGCCCCCGCCCCTACAGTCACAGGCGCTACCAACTGAGAATCAGAACCAATAAATGCGTCATCCTCGATCACGGTCAGATGCTTGTTAGCCCCATCATAATTGCAGGTGATGGTCCCCGCACCGACGTTGACGCGTTGGCCAATCTGAGCATCACCCAGATAGCTCAGATGACTGGCCTGGGCACCTTGGCCCATACGACTATTTTTGATTTCAACAAAATTACCAATCCGCACATCAGGGCCTAACTGAGTTCCTGGACGCAAGCGCGCAAAAGGCCCAACCTGACTCTGATCTTGTAGCTGCGCGCCATCAATATGGGTAAATGGATGAACCACAGCACCTGCCTGGAGGGTGGCATTACGGATATAAGTGTGCGGTCCGACATGGACCCCATCACCCAGATGTACCTCGCCCTCAAATACGCAGCCCACATCAATAAATACATCTTGACCGCAGTGCAGCTCACCCCGTAGGTCAAAGCGTTCGGGGTCGGCCATGCTCACGCCACTTTCTAGCAATGCCTGCGCCTGGGCGCGCTGCCAAGCACGCTCGCATTCGGCTTGTTGTACGCGGCTATTAACACCTTGGGTTTCCCACGGCTGCTCGGGGTGAGCCGCATAAATCGGAACCCCATCCGCACGGGAAAAACCCACAATGTCAGTCAGGTAATACTCTCGTTGGGCATTGTCATTGCTAAGACGCTTTAGCCAATCTGTTAGCGCTGTCGTAGGCGCAACCAGAATCCCGGTATTAACCTCATTAATTTTTAGTTGCTCTTCACTGGCATCCTTGTGCTCAACAATGGCCTCGATCTGGCCTTGTGCATCACGAACAATGCGCCCATAACCGCTGGGATCGGATAATAGCTCGGTCAAAATGGCCATGCCCTGTTGACTGGCTTGTAGTAAACCGCGCATTGTGTCTGGCTGCACCAAAGGCACATCACCATATAACACCAATGTCTTAGCCTGCTCAGAGCCATCATCAAGTAACTCAGGGATGGCTTGTTGAACAGCGTGACCCGTGCCCTCTTGGGGCTCTTGGAGCACAAAATGCAAATCGGGCTGGTCAGCGAAACGACTTTGTACACGCTGGGCATCATGCCCTACCACTACTATGATGCGCGCGGGATTTAACTGCCGAGCCGCTGCTATCACACGGGCCAACATGGAATGACCACCTATGGTATGTAACACCTTGGGAAGCGCGGAGTTCATCCGGGTCCCCTTGCCTGCTGCCAAAACAACTACATTAAGCATAAAAAAAGTACCCCATGGGCATGGTTCAAGCGATTTGCCCGTTAATTCGATTACATTTTAGCAGTATTTTAAGCCGCTGCTGCCCCCAGCCAATAACTATGATTAAGTTATGTAGATTTCTTGGCTGATTTTTTAGCCCCTTTAGCAACTTTACTGCCTTTTTTAGCGCCTGGATTCTTTGTGCTGCTGCTTTTTTTAGCTGCCTTTTTAGCTGCCGCCTTGGCTGTTTTTTGAGCCCCTGAACTGCTGGTGGTCTGCGCTGTTTTTTTCCCCAAAGTGCTATCTCCAGAAGCCCTGGGACTGTGCTCAGACTGAAATTGCTCAGTAGCGCTTTGGGCTGCCTGTGCAGAAGACTGAGTGGTCTGCACCAAAGTCTGAAACTGCTGCTGCATTAAATCCCACCAGGCTTGCCCTGCCTGCATGATGGCCTGATCGTCCAGACCCGTAAATGCCTCGTATCCGCTCTTTTCCTGAGCTGTTTCTGCGTCCTCTTGGCTCTGTTGATCCTGAGCATCCGCGTCTGCAGATGCGTCCGCACCTGCCTGCTGAGCTGCAGCCTGTGCAGCCGCATCCTGAGCAGCAGAAGTATCGTCTCGTGTCCCACCCGGCCATTGCATTTGAGTAAAAGCCTGAAAAGTATTAAGGGTGGAACGCTGTATTTCTAATGCTTGAATTGTATTACGTAGCATGGACAAATTAAGCGCAAGCCAGTTTTCAACCGCCTGCAACTCAGTTATTCGTTTATCCAAATCCTCTACAGACTGCATTTGCAACGGCGACATGGGCGCCAAGGGATTGTTGGGCATATTGGCCCAAGCCTTGCGCAATGACTCCATACTGCTTAACAGTGGATTATTGTCAGTACCGATATTGAATTGTTGAAATGGGTTTTGCTGCATGTCGCCTCCTGGTTAAATAGATAACAGCGCCTACAAACGCGCACCGAGCTTGGGCGTTTGAGGTGGAAACAGCGTATTAAGCAGCCTGATTACGAGATGCGAAACGTGAACGAATGCTATCAATAATAATCAGCTGAGACTCAAGCGTAAATTTACCCGCCTGAGCCATCTGCCACCACTCGGGAATCGAGACCAAACGAATCTCGCTCACCTCGCCATCCTGATTGACTGGCTGCACATCATCAGCCAGCTGACAGTGGCTAACAACCACATTTTCCACCAAATACCCCTCGGGCAAGCGCCGATGCATACGCAACAAAGTGCGCACCGGGCCTCGCTCATGAATCTGCTCAGAATTGAGGCCAGCTTCTTCTTGGGTCTCGCGCAGCAAAGTCGTCTCTAAGTCCTCGCCAGCCGCAGCCAACCCACCTACCAAAGTATCCCAATAATTGGGATCACTGTTTTTATGTGCTGCACGTTTGGCAATCCACAATTGGTCATCTGCCCCCCATGCATTTAGATGCACCGCCTGAGTTAAAAAACCTAAAGGGCGCATGACACCGCGCTCAATAGCACCTACCACCTGCCCCTCGCCAATCACCTCGAGCAATTCATCACGCCAGGATTTAACTAACCCCTGCTCATCAAGCACCTGAGCAATATGTGCCAACAAATGATCGACCCGTGGAGAAGGCTCATCAGCCCAAGCAATATGCACGGCCTCATCAGTAATTTTGACCCCGGAAAGCTCGGACAAACACTGCAGTGCAGCCGCACTCACCCAACCGCACAGCCGGCCACACACTGTGACCGGACGGCTACCATCAGGGGGGAACTCTTGGGTCTGCGCAATGAGCGTGTCATAGTGACGCTCAAACTGCGGCAATAAATCTTGAATTTCTGTTTTTTCCATAACGTTATTGTAATCTAGATCACCGTAAAGAAACTTTTTAGAGTGCGAGTAAATCTACACCCATTGTAACGGTTTCGGGGAGATTTCGTTATGGCCCTG
>DATGTW010000117.1:0-7056 GCA_035301625.1 Paenalcaligenes sp. | reverse complement strand
CAGTTAATCAGGTATCCTTTGAGATTATTGGCAATGATTTGGCTGTGACCTTGGCCGCTGAAGGAGGGCAATTGCAGCTTAACGTGATGGAGCCTTTAATCGCTTATAAGCTTTTTGATTCCACGCGTCTTTTGCAGCGTGCGCTTGATATGTTGTGTGCTCTTTGTATTGATGGTATTACTGCAAATGAAGAGCATTGTCATAGGCTAGTCCAAAATTCTATTGGTTTGGTGACAGCTCTTAATCCTTATATTGGCTATCAAAATTCTACTCGTATTGCGAAAAAAGCTTTAGAAACTGGGCGTTCAGTTTTGGATTTAGTGCGCGAAGAAAAGTTGTTGGATGAAAAAGTACTCCAAGAAATACTCCGGCCTGAGAATATGATTGCTCCTCGATTAATTCCAGTCGATAAATAGACAACCATTACATAGATAAGTATGTAAAAAGGCGCCAGTCCTATTTGGACTTGGCGCCTTTGTTTGTGGGTTGGGGCTCTTGTTTAGAGGAGCTCTTCACCATCGCGTCGGGCACGAACGATGTCTCTAATCAGCGAGGCAATTAGCAAGATCAAGATGCCAGCGGATAGTACGGGCCAGACCAAAATATAAGCAACTAAAGTATCTAGTTCCATGATTTTCTCCAATATGTTTTATAAGTTTTTTTATGA
The DNA here is from genome assembly GCA_035301625.1 of Paenalcaligenes sp. Taxonomy (GTDB): domain Bacteria; phylum Pseudomonadota; class Gammaproteobacteria; order Burkholderiales; family Burkholderiaceae_B; genus Paenalcaligenes. The sequence continues at coordinate 6,389 of DATGTW010000117.1, read as the reverse complement.
GGTTACTGCTGTGCCCAAACGGTCTTTTTGCTCTTCTTGGAAAGCGGTAACACGCTTGGCAAGTAGTTTGAAATCAAATTTTTCGCCGCTAACAAAGCTCATGGCAATACAAACGACTGTGCTCACCCCATAAGAGGTCAAGGAACCTAACAGTACAGTATAGTCACGCAGGAAACCGGCGAAGTAAGGGGCGACGACCAAGAACATGAGGGTCGCTACTGCAATGGCTACATTACGTGGGAAGAACGCAAAGGTCATTAGACCAATAACTACGCTGGCACCAATGGCGGCGATGATTTCGAAGAACAGTGCGATGGCACCAGTCATTGGGATAAGCTCAAAGCGCACAAGAGTAAAGAGTGCAACAGCTGTAATTACCGCGGTGGTAAAAGCGCGGTTTGTAACGCGTTCCCAGTAAAAGCTGGAAATGACCGGGAAGACAATTGCACCCCACAGTGCACCTACAAATACCAGCATGACCAAAATATCCAAGCGCAGGCTAGCAAACACAACACCTGTCATGGTAGCCACAATCATAGTGACCCGACCCCATAACAGCATACGACGTGGATTGGGACGACCGCGCGCGATATTCTTACCATAAATATCAGTCATTACAATTGCTGAAAGGGCGCACAGATCAGCATCAGCTGTTGATGAGAGTGAGCCGATCACCAGTAGAAAGAACAATACAATCCCAACAGGAGGCAAGTAGGTAGAGGCCATTTGCGGGATGATGTTATTCAGGTCGCCATCAGCAGGTTGTAAACCAGCGAATACAGCCAGTAGACCCAACATGCCCAGACCAATAACTACGGCACCATAACCAACCGTAGCTGTTAAAAATGTCGGGCGAATGAGATCTTCGCGTACCGCAAAGAGGCGTTGGGCAATGGTTTGATTGCCAATAGCATAGGCCAGAACCGCTACAAAGTAGGGTGCCCCCTGTTCTAAAATGGCCGTAGTAGAAAAGAAATTGGCTTGCTCACTACTAAGACGCCACATGTTATCTTTTAAGAAACTAGGCCCCCCTGCGTTAAAGAAGATTAAGGGGATAATGACTACGGCAGCTAAAATCATCGCGATGAGTTGTGCGAAATCGGTCATTACCGAAGCACGGAATCCGGACCACAGGGTATAAGCTAACACACCTAATCCGGCAATAAGTACACCTTGAATAAAACTGAGTGGGCTCAAGATTGAAACGAGTGCTCCCGCTGCGGTGAAATTAACCATCAAGCTAATCCCACTACCCACTAAGTTAGAAGCAGCCATAATAAGCTGGCTAGAACGGCCGTGTCGGGCGTGAATGACTTCTGCCAGTGTGTGTGCCTCTGGTGCGAGTGCACGAAACCGACGCCCAAAAGGGTAAATAAATAAAATCATCAGTGCACCCCAGAATCCGTAATGAATGGGGCCGGATAGACCATATTTAAATCCGGATGTGGCACTGGCATAAAAGGATGCTGCCCAAATCCAAGTGGCAATCATGCTTGCGGCGGATAGGCCAAAGCCTACTGCGCTGGTAGAAACCATATAGCCATCAACGTTTTCATGGCGCCGACCAATAGTCAGGGTCAGTAAAAAAGTAAGCCCATAAAAACCAAAGAGCAATAAAATCGTTTGAAATGTAGTTAATTGGAAAAATATCGGTTCAGTCATTATTTATTAAAACCTTATTTATTCAAGCCTCTACTATAAGGGTCGAAAGAACCCCAGTACTTAGGCATAAACATTAGACGCACTTTGCCCATTGACGTTTATGACAGAGGTAGTCAGAACGTCTGCAAACAGAGTGTTTTGGATATGTTTGCCTAAAGAAAAGGAATAGTTGCGCTAGAAAGGAAGGTAGAAGATAGGTGTGCTAGCGCGGTGGGGGCATGCGCAGATATACAGTTTTAATGCACTGTGATTTTTGATTGTTCTGTAAGATCTGACACATAATAAACTACGAATAAAATTATTTTTATTGAAATGATTAGGGTCGAATGAATCGCCTAGTATAGCTGAATGTCGGACAAAGGTCGAACCTGTACTTTCCATAATGAGGATTATTCGGTTTAGTTTTTTCTTAAAAGAAGCTAGAAATCAAAGACCCTGGCAGCTGATTAGCGTAGCCAGGGTCTTTGGTGCCAAGCGCTTTTAGGGGCTCTTACTGGGGATTATCTGCCGCAGTAGGATTGGATTCATGGGGCTCGGTAGTAGAGGCGGTTTTACGGGTATAAACGCGATGGCCAGACAGTGCCTTGCTGAGGCTATAGCTAGGTTCAAATGAGTCAGCACGTGCCATCGGCCAGACGGTGCGGAAAATAGTTTGTTTAAATACGCCGCGCAATAATTCGCCTTCTTCGAGATCAGGGAAAAGCGCCGACATGACGCGTACCTGACCATTTGCAATGCGCTGTGCAATATGATGTGGTCGTAATTCAGCAGGGTGTTCGAGTCCTGCTGCCTCGAGCAATTCAGCCAGGGCTTTGAGCGTATTGTTGTGATAGCTGGCGACACGTACTGATTTATCAGATACTACTAAGGCTTTTTGTCGCAGAGGGTTTTGTGTGGTGACGCCGGTGGGGCATTTACCCGTATGACAAACTAAAGCTTGAATACAACCAACAGAAAACATAAACCCACGTGCGCTGTTACACCAATCAGCACCCAAGGCCATAATGCGAGCCATATCAAAGGCACTAATAATTTTGCCCGAAGCACCGATGCGAATTTTATCCCGTAGCCCGATTCCCACCAGCGTATTGTGTACCAAGCGTAGGGCTTCGCGTAGGGGGGTGCCGACGTGGTCAATAAATTCTACGGGGGCAGCCCCGGTTCCCCCTTCGGCACCATCAACCACGATAAAATCAGGAGTAATTCCTGTTTCGAGCATGGCTTTGGCAATGGCAAACCACTCCCAGGGGTGGCCAATGGTAAGTTTAAAGCCCACTGGCTTTCCACCAGACAGTCGACGTAACTCGGCTACGAACTCTAGCAATTCTATTGGGGTGCTAAATGCACTGTGTTTTGGGGGCGATAAACAATCCTGCCACGGCGAAACGCCACGAGCTGCAGCGATTTCCGGTGTTACTTTAGGACCAGGCAGGATTCCACCTTGGCCCGGTTTAGCACCCTGGGAGAGCTTAATCTCGATCATTTTAATTTGTTCTTGTTGGGCGCGCTCGGCAAAGCGTTTTGGGCAAAAGTTGCCTTTTTCGTCGCGACAGCCAAAATACCCAGAACCAATATTCCAGATGAGGTCACCGCCGTAGCGGGTATGATATTTACTGACTCCACCCTCGCCGGTGTCATGGGTGAAATTACCTAATAAGGCCCCCTTGTTAAGGGCTAACACCGCATTGGCAGAGAGTGCTCCAAAACTCATGGCCGAGATGTTGAACACAGACATGTTGTACGGCTTTGTACAATCGGGGCCGCCAACAGTAATGCGAAAGTTGGTGTCCTTGATTACCGAAGGGGACATTGAATGATTAATCCACTCGTAGCGAGGTGTATAAAGATCTAATTGGGTCCCAAAGGGTAATTTATCATTTTCCTGTTTGGCGCGTCGGTACACGAGTGAACGGTCAACTCGCGAAAACGGCAAGGGTTGAGTGTCGCTTTCAATGAAGTATTGACGTATTTCAGGACGGATAAATTCAAAGAAAAAGCGTAAATTACCCAAAACAGGGTAATTACGCCTGATAGCATGTCGGGTTTGGCTAATATCAAATATCCCGAGAACCAGCAAAGCAATAAATGGTACGCCTAAAATCCACCACCAGCCACTATGAAATAATGCTAGTAATGTAAAAATACTCGCCCCAGAGATGACCACATAAAAGGCGGTATAACGAGTAAGAAAGCGACGCATATTAAGCTCCAAGACGCAGGAGTACCAAGCAAAATTAAATGGAATTAGTTCGGTTACATACAACCATACCAGATTGTAATTTGGAACTGTAACTAAAGGAAGGTAAAGCCGTTTACACTGACTGAGTACAATTTCTAAATGGTCTCAAGAGGGTTCAAATAGAGATGGCTCTCAAACGCAACCAGTTAACATTAATCGCAATTAATCAATAGGCTGCAGATGATGGAAATAGATGAATTGGATTTTTCAGCTTTGTACAAAAAACATTTTCAACGGTTGGGTAGATCAGTATCGCAGCCGCAGCAATGGGATGCACGTGCCGAGAAAATACAAACAAATTGGCAGCCAGATACATACATAGATACATTGTTGGATGCACTGCAATTACAGGCGGATGAAACAGTATTGGACGTAGGCAGTGGTGCGGGTGATGTCACACTGGCTGTAGCTATGCGCGGGCATCAGGTGCATGCGGTGGATTTTAGTAAAAAAATGCTCGAGCGGCTGATGCAAAGAGCCCATGCTTTAGGCTGTGCAGATTTAATTACGACGCATTGTTATGACTGGACCGATTCAGCCATGGATGTGCCTCGATGTGATGTGGTAGTAGCCTCGCGTTCTACGTTGATTGCTGATATGGGCCAGGGGCTGGCGCGGCTGCATGATTTGGCCCATCGAGGGGTCTATGTGACTTATCCATTTGAGGCTGGGCAGCGCACCGGTCCGGAATTTTCACGTCATCATGTGGGGGCAGGGCGCATCCCACCTTATTTTTATTTACCTGCTATTTTGTATCAAAAAGGGCAGTGCCCTCAAATTGCTTTTATAGAAGAACCCATAGATGGTTTGAGCACACAGATACGCTGGGTGCTCATTAGTTGGGAAAAACGACCTTGGGTAGAGGGGTAGGCTCGATTAAAATGAGCCCACCCAGCTATTCTTAGCTGACTTGAATGCTGCCTTTGGATTGTAATGTCAGATCGATCACGTCACTGCCTTTGATTACCGGAAAACGGGTGTCTAAATCGCTGGCACTCAAGCCTTTGAATACCATGCATGATTCGCAAACAGCGACGCTACCACCAGCCTCTAGGATTTCATTTAACAGTGCTTTACCACTGCCAAAAGGTGCCCCTATATCGATGCCTTCAAAAGCGTTGGGGGTGCCCAGGCTGACTGCATCACCCATCAAGACAACGGCAGGTTTCAATCCTTTGCGAGCTGCACTCGCAGCCATGGTCAGGGCAATGGTGATTTTACTGTTAGTAGGCTCTGCTTCGAACAAGGTCACTACATAATTGATATTTTTCACAAGAACTCTCCAAAGTAAATTAAGTTGGGGAAAAGCCTGCTGACTGATTGGCTTAGACCTATCAATTAAGAATAAGTTTATTTGATTTTCTTATATTAGCGTTATCCATAAATCCCATTCTACGCTTTTAGCGTTAACATCATATTTCTTTTAAATAATACATATGTGAATAGTTTACTGCGCCACCATGAGGGCGTTTTTTTTCTCACTAGGAGCTGCCATGAATTGGATAGATTGGATCGAGGCAATTAACGGGGTTGCTTGGGGGCCGCCCATGCTTATTCTGTTGGCTGGTACCGGGCTGTTTTTGACCCTGGGGTTACGTTTTATGCCCCAAAGAAATATTGGTTATGGGTTCAAAATGATGTGGCGAGGCCGGCGCTCAGGTGCTGGTGATGAGGGGGATATCAGTGCATTTAATGCTTTGATGACAGCCTTATCAGCCACCATTGGAACTGGAAATATCGCTGGGGTGGCCACCGCTATTTATTTTGGTGGGCCAGGTGCATTGTTCTGGATGTGGGTGATTGCCTTGGTTGGTATGGCAACCAAGTATTGCGAAGCTGTATTGGCAGTACGCTTTCGCGAGGTGGATTCCAAAGGTCATATGTCGGTGGTCCAATGTACTATATCCGCAATGGATTAGGTAAAAACTGGAAATGGCTAGGCGTGCTATTTGCAATATTTGGAATGTTAGCCGGGTTTGGCATTGGTAATACCGTGCAATCCAACTCAGTAGCTGATGTGATGCAAAGCACTTTTAGTATTCCCCCTTTGGTTAGCGGTGCAGTAATTACAGTGTTGGTGGCGTTGGTTTTGGTTGGAGGGATTCAACGTATTGGTGATGTGGCCGGTCGTTTAGTACCCTTTATGGCTTTTCTTTATGTTGGTGGTGGGCTGGTCGCAATTTTAGTCAATATCGATCAAGTTCCTGCCGCTATTAGCCTAATTATTGCGCATGCATTTACCCCTATTTCTGCAACAGGGGGATTTATCGGTGCAACCGTTTGGGCTGCCATTAGATTTGGGGTCGCACGCGGGATTTTTTCTAACGAAGCCGGTTTAGGAAGTGCACCTATCGCTCATGCCACAGCCAAGACTGATAACCCCATTCGTCAAGGCACAATTGCTATGTTGGGGACTTTTTTAGACACCATCATTGTGTGCAGCATTACGGGTCTGGTGATTGTGATTACAGGCAGTTGGGAAAGCGGC
>DATGTW010000116.1:0-6113 GCA_035301625.1 Paenalcaligenes sp. | reverse complement strand
TCAGGATTTGACTGCTCGGCTATAAACTGTGGGGTGACCTTTACTACCACATTGCCTACCGTCATAACAACCTCCATCAAATCTAACCACACAACAGTGGCCTATTTATCTAGTAAACCTATAATAATGGCACAGAACCTTTTTGTTTTTGCAAATTTTTGTACACGGTTAAAAAATGCCCACCCCAACACCCTCACAGGCCATCATAGCGCCTAGCTTATTGGCCGCTGATTTTACCCAGCTGGGCCAAGAAGTCCACGACGTATTAGCGGCCGGCGCCGACTGGCTACACTTTGATGTGATGGACAATCGGTTTGTCCCCAACCTGAGCTTTGGACCGATGGTCTGTGCGGCCATTCGGCCCCTGACCAAAGCCCCCATTGACGTCCATCTAATGGTAGAGCCCGTAGACAATATCGTACAGCCTTTTGCTGATGCTGGGGCTGATTTGATCAGCTTTCACCCCGAGGCCTCTCGCCACCCGCACCGCACACTTGGATTAATTCGCGCGGCAGGCTGTAAAGCCGGCCTGGTCCTCAACCCTGGCACCCCACTGCACTGGTTGGATTTTCTGATGGATCAAATTGACCTCATCTTGTTGATGTCGGTCAATCCTGGCTTTGGGGGGCAACGTTTCATCCCCACCACTTTAGAAAAAATACGCCAGACCCGTGCCCGCATTGACCATTGGGTTCAGGCCGGCGGCCACCCCATCCACTTGCAGGTAGACGGCGGCATCGGCGTCGACAATATCGCTGCTATTCGCCAAGCAGGAGCAGATGCCTTTGTGGCGGGCTCAGCTATTTTTGGCCAGTCAGACTACCGTCAGGTCATCGACCAGATGCGTACAGAAATTGACCGTGCTGACCAAACGGCCAAATAACTAAATGGCCCAACCACAAATCAATCAACCTAAAACACAACTCATGCACTATCAAGCAGTTTTATTCGATCTGGACGGCACCCTTGTGGATTCTATTCATGACATTGCCGCTGCCGCTAATCACATGCTCTTGGCATTAGGCTATGACGCCCTGCCCACCTCACAAATCACCCAGTTTGTGGGCCGCGGCGTTGATGCCCTAATCTGGCAATGCCTACTTGAACAAATCGACGACAGTGCCCCCGACCCACAACTGTATCAGCAAGCCCGCACCGTCTTTGCCAAGCACTACCAAAAGCAGCTGGAACAAACCCAAACCCCTGTTTTTGATCAGGTCATCCCCGGATTGGATCAATTCCAAAACGCTGGCTGCAAACTGGCCGTCGTCACCAACAAACCCATCGCCTATACGCGCATGATTTTAGAGCAAACGGGCCTGGCCCCCTATTTTCAGGCGGTGATTGGCGGAGATAGCTGTGAAGAGAAAAAACCCCACCCGCTGCCCTTGCTATTTGCCTGCGCCGAACTCGACGTCACCCCAGAGCACAGCCTCATGATCGGAGATTCCATCAACGACGTCACTGCCGCTAACGATGCACAGATTGACGTCCTGATCCTGCCCTATGGCTACAGCCCGGGCGAACCTGCCAGTGCGTTACCTGCCACCGCCCACGTGGATGACCTATTGGCGGCTTACCAATGGGCTCAGCAGCGGGTCAAAAACTAACGACCCCATCATGATAAAAACACTTTACAAAGCAGGAAATTTCTTTTACAAATAGATGACGGACAGGGGGTACGCAAAAAAGCACACTGCGACCCACCTATCATGTACAATGACAGCGTCATTAGACGTTTTATCCTGGATTTATTTGAGCACTTCATAGACGACAACCCATGATGCATACCCACCAGAACACCATCGCATATATCAACGGCGCCTATTGGCGCTGGTGGCGTTGTGTTCCGGGTATGCGCGTGCTCGTCTAAACTTTTTAGCGCTTATATTTTGCAATTACCCGGTACCGCTTTACGCTGCCGGGTTTTTTATTTTCATGCTCGGCCTATATGCGGTACCTGGTAGAACAACCACCCCAGCACGGCAATCACACCGTGCCTAACAACAAAAGGCATCGCATGACAGAAATCGAATTCAACGCCCTGGCAGCCAAAGGCTACAACCGTATCCCCATCATTGCGGAAACCTATGCTGACCTGGACACCCCCTTATCCATCTACCTAAAACTGGCACACAACGGCCCAGAAGGGGGGCGCAACAGTTGTTTGATGGAGTCCGTCCTCGGTGGCGAGCGTTTTGGCCGTTATTCCTTTATCGGACTGCCGGCAAAGACCCTCATCCGTGCCACTGGCGAACACACCGAAGTCGTCCACAACGGCGAGGTCGTAGAAACCCACCATGGCAACCCGCTGGAATTCATCGAAAGCTACCAACAACGCTTTAAAGTTGCCTTGCTCCCGGGCATGCCTCGCTTTGCAGGGGGGCTGGCAGGCTATTTTGGCTATGACACGGTCCGACACATCGAACCCTCACTAGGCGCTGCCACCAAACCATTTCCGCGCGGCGCTGATGGCACCCCCGACATCCAACTTTTACAAATAGACGAACTCGTGATCGTCGACAACCTTGCGGGTCGCACCTACCTCATTGTTTACGCTGACCCCAGTCAGCCCGAAAGCTACAGCAAAGCTCAGCGACGTCTGCGTCACCTGCGCGAGCGCTTACGTTCACCGGTGGTTATTCCCTATGCCTACGCCAGCATGGAAACTACAGAGCAACGTGATTTTGATAAAGAAGACTTTCTCAAGGCCGTTAAAAAAGCCAAACAATACATCAAAGATGACGAAGCCCAGCAAATCGTGATCGGCCAAGTCATCCGCAAACCTTTCCGTGACGCACCGCTATCCCTATACCGTGCACTGCGCTCACTCAACCCCTCACCCTACATGTACTTCTGGAACTTTGACTCCTTTCAAGTGGTTGGTTCCTCACCAGAAATCCTGGTGCGCCAAGAAAGCCACCTAGAAGACGGCAAAGAAACTCGCCGCGCGACGATCCGCCCGCTGGCAGGCACCCGTAAACGGGGCGCTACCCCTGCCGAAGATGATCGCCTGGCCGAGGAACTGCGCAACGACCCCAAAGAATGCGCCGAGCACACCATGCTCACCGAATTAGCCCGCCATGACATCGAAAAAATCGCCACACCCGACACCATCGAAGTCAGCGAAGCCATGGACATCGAGCGCTACTCACACGTCCAACACCTGGTATCGAATGTCAGTGGGGAAATCCGTGATGACATCACCAATATGGATGTCCTCAAAGCCAGTTTCCCTGCCGGCACACTGACCGGTTCGCCCCGATTGCGCGCCATGGAAATCATTGACGAGCTTGAACCTGTACGTCGCGGCATCTACGGCGGCGCTGTCGGCTACCTGAGCTACAGTGGCGACATGGATCTGGCCATTGCCATTCGCACTGGCATCATCCAAAATGGCATGCTCTACGCCCAAGCGGGCGCTGGTATTGTTGCGGACTCAAACCCTGAGAAAGAATGGCAAGAAACCGAAGACAAAGCCCGCGCCATCATCCGTGCTGCTGAACAAGTGCAGTTTGGCCTCGACGAACCCATGTAAACAGAGGACCCAAACCATGAGCACAAACCTGAGGGGTGAGAAAATAGCCTCAAGACATAAAAACTCAGTCTTAAACAGCGTACAATCTCACCCGAAATCATTACATAATGAGCACGCAGTCCAGCCACTCAATCATTTCAGTCACGCCCAGGAGACACCATGAGCCCAAAACAAGCGCGCCACATCAGCGAAATCACCCCTACCGAAGCCCTGGTACGGTGCATCGAGCATCGGGAGATTTTCCATGACGAAATGCTGCATCTGATGCGCATGCTCATGCGCGGAGAAATGAGCCCCGTCATGTCAGCCGCCCTGCTCATGGGTCTGCGCGTCAAAAAAGAAACTGTCGGTGAAATTGCCGCTGCCGCCTCAGTAATGCGTGAGTTTTGCTTAAACGTGCCCATCCCCAACCCAGACCAGCTCTTGGATATGTGCGGCACCGGCGGAGACGCATCCAATACCTTTAATATCTCGACTGCCAGTATGTTTGTCGTTGCCGCTGCCGGCGTCAAAGTCGCCAAACACGGCGGCCGCAGCGCCTCGTCATCCTCGGGCAGTGCAGACGTACTGGAAACCCTCGGCGCTCGGCTCGACCTCACCCCGGAACAAGTCGCTGAGTGCGTCGAGGCCATCAATATCGGCTTCATGTACGCTCCAGCCCACCACAGCGCCATGAAAAACGTCGCTGCCGTACGCAAAGAGCTCGGCGTACGCACCCTATTCAATATCCTCGGGCCACTCACTAATCCCGCCAACGCGGCCAACCAACTCATGGGCGTCTTTCACCCTGACCTCGTTGGTATCCAAGTCCGCGTCATGCAGCGCTTGGGCGCAAAACACGTCTTGGTCGTACATGGCAGAGACGGACTCGACGAAGCCACCACTGGCGCTGCTACAATGGTGGGTGAATTGAAAAATGACACAGTACGCGAATACGAAATTCACCCAGAAGACTACGGCATCTCGATGAGCTCGCACCGCAGTATCCAAGCTGACTCTAGCCAGGATTCAGCCGAACTCATCAAACAAGCACTGGAAAACAAACCAGGCACTGCCCGCGACATTGTCACCTTTAATGCCGGCCTGGCCATCTACGCTGGCCAAGGCGCTGACAGCATTCGCCACGGCATTCAAGTTGCCAAAGAAACCCTGGAAAGCGGCGCCGCTCGCGCCAAACTCGAAGAATTCTGCGCATTGACACGGAAGTTAACAAAATGAGCAATATCCTGGAAACCATCCTGAAAACCAAAAAAAAAGAAGTCACCGCAGCCCGCAAACTGCGCAGCGAATCTGACCTATTACGAGAAGCTCAAAGCCGCAAAGACGTCCGCGGCTTTGCCAACGCCATCATAGACACCGCACGCAGCAAAAAACCCGCTGTCATTGCGGAAATCAAAAGAGCTTCTCCCTCCAAAGGCATCATCCGCGAAAACTTCAAACCGGCTGAAATCGCCGCATCCTACGCCGCCCAAGGCGCCACCTGCCTCTCAGTACTCACTGACGTGCAATACTTCCAAGGCGCCTACGATCATCTCCGCCAGGCTCGTGCAGCCTGCGCCCTACCGGTCCTGCGCAAAGACTTTATCATCGACCCCTATCAAATCATTCATGCTCGAGCCATCGGCGCGGACTGCATCCTGCTAATCGCCGCTGCCCTTAGCACCGAACAAATGCTCGAGCTAGAGGCTTTGGCAAATGAGCTGGGTATGGATGTTTTGGTCGAAGTCCACGATCAACAAGAACTGCACGAGGCACTCAAACTCAATACACCGCTCATCGGCATCAATAACAGAGACCTACGTACTTTTGAAACCAGCCTGCAAACGACTATCGATTTACTGGCTGAAATCCCCGAGGATCGCTGTGTGGTTACGGAAAGCGGTATCCTTGGCCGTGCTGATGTCGAGTTCATGGAAAGTCACGATATCTGGGCTTTCCTTGTGGGTGAAGCATTTATGCGTGCTGAGGATCCAGGCGCTGCGCTGAAAGAGTTATTTTTCTGATTTGTAGCAGCGAGTGTAACGAGCAAGGTCCCGAGGAAACTTCGTTACGGGCCTGTCATGCTTCAAGGGAGCCGCTGGGATGCTGCTGCTTATCGGTCTGCGAGGGCTATTTTTCAATGTCTTGCTGTCGCTCGAAACATTTCTAAAATAACTCTCTCCGACCGTTTGAGTTAGTGACGGGTGTTCGAGCGAGTTTTTGTGCGTCGCTCTGCAAGAGTTATTTTTCAAATAAAAAGGCCCCTTTTCAACCAGGGGCCTTTTGCGTGCTTTTAATAAAACTGACAGTTGTTGCTGCAGGTTATGCGCTGACAACTCCGGCTTCTTCGGCTTGGGTGTCCGCGTGATATGAAGAGCGTACCATGGCGCCTACTGCTGCATGTGTAAAGCCGAGTTCATATGCTATTTTTTCGAGCCGTTTAAAGTTGTCTGGTGTGACGTAGCGCAGTACTGGTAGATGGTATTCGGTGGGTTGCAAGTACTGGCCGATGGTCAGCATATCAACGTCGTGTGCCCGTAGGTCACGCATGACCTGGATGATTTCGTCATCTGTTTCGCCCAAACCAACCATGAGA
>DATGTW010000115.1:0-7038 GCA_035301625.1 Paenalcaligenes sp. | reverse complement strand
TATCCTGATAGCGACCCACTAAGGCGACCGTTTTGAAATGCATGAGGCAAAATACCTTATGATCAGATGTATGTATGGTTAAAATATAAGTTACTTCATAGTGAGATTGTGGTGCAACAACCTGTGTCACAACATTGACCCGATTTGTGGAAAACATGCTCTTAGATGAACGATCAAGTCAGTTACTCAAGGCGTTGATTGAGCGCTATATCAGCGATGGTCAGCCTGTAGGCTCGCGAACTTTGTCGCGGGTATTTGATTTATCCCCGGCAACCATCCGTAATGTCATGGCAGACCTCGAAGAGCTTGGCCTGATTCAAAGCCCTCACACATCAGCTGGGCGCGTACCGACGCCCCGAGGCTACCGAATCTTTGTCGACGGCTTGCTGGCTGTCCATCAGTACGAGCAGCCAGATGCCTTTGATTTCCCCTTGCATCTCCCGCCCGAAGAGCCCTTGCGGGCAGTTTCCAGTGCAGCAGATGTCTTGTCTAATTTATCGCAGTTTGCGGGTGTGGTGTTGGCCCCCAAGCGAGCCCAGACATTTCATCAAATCGAGTTTATCCGCTTATCCGGAAAAAGAGTGCTGTTGATTATCGTGACTCCGGACGGCGATGTTCAGAACCGCATTCTTTTTGTTCCTCGTGAATACAAAGAATCCGAGCTCATTGAGGCCAGCAATTTTTTTAATGAGCATTTTTCTGGTCGTTCATTTAGTGACGTGCGGGCTTTGTTGTCAGGGCAGCTTAGTTCGCTGCGTGAGGACATCACCCGCCTGATGAAGGCAGCCGTCGAGACCAGTGTCAGCACAGCCGAGGACGAATCTGAATCAGTAGTAATTGCCGGCGAGAACAAATTGCTTAGCGTCGATGATATGACTGCTGACATGGATCGCTTGCGGCAACTGTTTCTATTGTTCGAGAAAAAAACCGATCTTTTGCATTTGCTGGATATTTCTTCTCAGGCTCAAGGGGTGCAGATATATATTGGGGGTGATTCTAATTTAGTGCCTATGGATGATGTTTCTGTGGTGACGGCGCCCTATGGGGTAGGTAACCGAGTCGTAGGGACATTAGGGGTGATCGGACCTTCGCGTATGGCGTACGAGAAAGTTATCCCCATAGTAGACATTACTGCACGGATGTTGTCCAATGCCCTAAGCCGCAACGCTAGCGTATGACTTGCGCAGCCTTTTCAGCCTTTCTAAATTCAGCCTTGTATTTCTTTTGGCCTAAATTTCCTACATCATGCTGTTGAAAAAATATCGCCCCGAACCCCATCACGAGGATTTTGTTCGTCCCGAGCCTTTTGCCCAAACGCCACCCAAGGTGGGGGTGCTTTTAATTAATCTGGGTACACCTGATGCCCCCGAACCAGCGGCGATACGCCGGTATCTGGCCCAGTTTCTATCTGACCCACGCGTGGTCGAACTGCCTTCATTATTATGGCAACCTATTTTGCGGACTGCGGTGTTGGGTCGACGCCCGCAAAAACTGGCCCCTCGTTATCGTTCTATTTGGCTGCCCGAGGGCGCGCCTTTATTGGTTTATAGCGAACAACAGGTCAATGGATTGCAGCAGTTGCTACAAGAAAAGGGGCTTGCTGTGCCTGTGGCATTAGGCATGCGCTATGGTTCGCCGTCTTTGCAGCATGGCCTGGATCAACTTCGGAGCCAAGGCTGTGAACGCATCTTGATAGTGCCCTTATATCCTCAGTACGCAGCCAGTACGACTGCCTCAGCAGTTGATGAGATTAACCGTTTGCTGGGCGAGCTTCGGTGCCAACCCGAGCTGCGCTATATCAATAGCTTTTGTGCGCATGAAGGCTATATCCAGCCCTTAGCGAACCACATACGAGCGTATTGGCAAAAGCACGGTCAACCCGAACGTTTGTTGCTTAGTTTCCATGGGATTCCCAAACAATCCGTTGTTGATGGCGACCCCTATCACAAAGAATGCATGCATACGCGTTATGCGCTCGAGCAGGCACTGGCAGATACCGGGGTGCCGATCTATCATTCTTTTCAAAGTCGCTTTGGGGCTGCTGAATGGTTGCAGCCTTATACCGAGCCCCTGCTTGAAGAATGGGCCGCAGAGGGCGTTAAAAACATACATGTTACCTGTCCCGGCTTTATTGTGGACTGTTTGGAAACGCTCGAGGAAATCGATATTGAATATCGAGAGGTATTTCTTGATGCAGGGGGCGAACAGTTCGGCTATATCGATTGTTTAAATGCCCAGCCAGAATGGATTCAGGGTTTAGCTAATTTAGTCAGGCAAAATTTGCAGGGCTGGATTTAAAATTTTTAGCAGGAGCGTTACATGCTCAGAAGAAATCCACGGGGTGATTTCCCCACCGTACACGAGACCGCCTTTGTTGATCCTACCGCCATTGTTTGTGGGCGGGTTGAGATAGGCCCCCATGTGTTTATTGGTCCTTATGCTGTGATTCGTGCCGATGAGCTCGATGAGACGGGACATTTAGAGCCCATTATTATTGGCGCTAACTCGAATATCCAAGATGGTGTCGTCATACACTCCAAGGATGGTGCAGCGGTGACTATCGGTGAGCACACATCCATCGCCCACCGTTCGATTGTGCACGGTCCGTGCAGTGTGGGCAGCCATGTGTTCATTGGTTTTAACACGGTCGTGTTTAATTGTGCGGTCGGTGATTCTGCTGTGATCCGGCACAACTGTGTCGTTGACGGGCATGACATACCACGACGGTTTTATTTGCCCAGTGCAACTGTAGTGACTCGTCAGACTGACCTAAGCAAACTGAAAACAGTGCCTCAATCAGCCAAAGAGTTTTCTGAGTCAGTCATGCATACTAATGTCAGCTTGGCGCAGTCATATCGCCGTATTCAAAACCAGTTTTAGTTTTTAAACAGCACCAAGCCCCAAGAATTCACCTGTTCCCTCATGTTTTAGGCGGCCGTTGAGGCCAAGCATGAGTGCGTCTTGGAAAATAGAGGTTGAAATTTCAGGGGCTTGCCCACATCTATAGTGTATGACCATTTATTTGTAGTGGAGAAAGCGATGTCTGCAGCAAACAAATCGCAGCAAGAACAGCCAACTCAAGCAGAAACTGAACACGTCAGCGATCGCCAGGATGGATCCTCGCACGGTGCTGAGACGGCTCATGATGAACAGCCTCAAGCGCAGGCCAATCAAGCGCAGAACACAGAGGGAACAGAAGAGAATGATACGATCATGGGTGATGAGGCCCAAGCGCTAATGGATGATTTGCACCAGGCACAACAAGAGCTCGCCGCCTTTAAAGACCAATATTTGCGTGCCCGCGCCGAGATGGAAAACATCCGCCGCCGTGCTGACGAAGAGGTCGCTAAAGCACGTAAGTTTGCCGTCGAAGGCTTTGCCGAAAGCCTGATCCCAGTACGTGATAGCCTCGAGGCTGCCCTCAATCAAGAAGACCAAAGCGTAGCGGTTTTGTTTGAAGGGGTGCAAACTACCCTCAAGCAGCTTGACAGCGCCTTTGAGCGTAACCACCTAAGCGAGGTGGCGCCTGCGGTCGGAGAGGCCTTTGATCCACACCTACATCAAGCCATTTCCAATGTGCCTTCCGAGCAGAAAAAAGGCACGATTGCTCAGGTGCTACAAAAGGGCTATACGCTGTCTGAGCGGGTGTTGCGTCCAGCCATGGTAATGGTATCGGCCGGACTGCCGGATAACGACTAAGAGAAATTTATACAAAGCTCTTGAAATATCTACGGCTGTCCCCATATGCAATATATGAGATGAATTTTAGCTGTACAGAGTCTATACAGCGATAAAGCAACAAGGCTAGGAAAATATATGAGTAAGATCATTGGTATTGACTTAGGCACGACCAATAGTTGTGTCTCCGTTGTCGAGGGTGACAACGTCAGAATTATTGAAAACGCCGAGGGTACGCGCACCACGCCGTCCATCGTCGCGTATTTGGATGATGGCGAGATTCTCGTCGGTGCACCAGCTAAGCGTCAGGCAGTGACCAACCCCGAAAACACCATTTATGCGGTCAAGCGTTTGATCGGCCGCCGTTTCGAAGAGCCCGAGGTCCAAGAGGACATCAAGCTCATGCCTTACAAAATCGTCAAGGCAGACAACAATGATGCGTGGGTAGAGGCACAGGGCAAGGCACTGGCACCTCAGCAGGTTTCGGCAGATATTTTGCGCAAGATGAAGCAAACCGCCGAGGACTACCTGGGTGAAACCGTTACTGAGGCCGTGATTACCGTCCCCGCGTACTTTAATGACAGTCAGCGTCAGGCCACCAAAGATGCCGGTCAAATTGCCGGTCTCGAGGTCAAGCGCATCATCAACGAACCTACCGCTGCCGCATTGGCTTTTGGCCTGGACAAGGTTTCTGACGGAGACCGCAAGGTTGCCGTTTATGACTTGGGCGGGGGTACTTTTGATATTTCCATTATCGAAATCGCTGATGTTGACGGTGAAAAGCAGTTCGAGGTTTTGTCGACCAGTGGGGATACCTTTCTGGGGGGCGAAGACTTTGACCAGCGCATTATTGACTACATCATCGAAGAGTTCAAAAAAGACAGCGGTGTCGATCTGTCCCAAGACATCTTGGCGCTGCAGCGTCTCAAAGAGGCTGCTGAAAAGGCCAAGATCGAGCTTTCTTCGACACAGCAAACAGAGATTAACCTGCCTTATATCACTGCTGACCAGTCCGGTCCCAAGCACTTAAACTTGAAAATTAGCCGTGCCAAGCTCGAGGCGTTGGTCGAGGACTTGATTACACGTTCTATCGAGCCTTGCCGCACTGCTATTACAGATGCTGGTGTACGCGTCTCCGAAATTGATGATGTGATTTTGGTCGGTGGGATGACCCGCATGCCCAAAGTGCAGGAAAAGGTCAAAGAGTTCTTTGGCCGTGATCCACGTCGCGACATCAACCCTGACGAGGCTGTTGCCAGTGGCGCTGCCATCCAAGGTTCGGTGTTGTCTGGTGATCGTTCTGACTTGCTCTTGCTTGACGTGACCCCCTTGTCGCTCGGTATCGAGACTTTGGGTGGCGTGATGACCAAGATGATCGAAAAGAACACCACCATTCCAACACGTCACTCGCAGGTCTATTCAACCGCAGACGATAACCAGCCTGCTGTGACGATCAAGGTATTCCAAGGTGAGCGCGAAATCGCCGCAGGTAACAAGCTGCTGGGCGAATTCAATCTCGAGGGCATTCCACCTGCTCCCCGTGGTACCCCACAAATCGAGGTTACCTTTGACATTGACGCTAACGGTATCTTGAACGTCTCTGCCAAAGATCAAGGCACAGGTAAAGAAAACAAGATCACTATCCGAGCCAGTTCGGGTCTGACCGAAGAAGAGGTCGAGCGCATGGTCAAAGAGGCCGAGCAGCACGCCGAAGATGACCGTCGTTTGGCCGAGCTCGCCACTGCCCGCAATCAGGCCGAGGCCATGGTTCACGGGACGCGCAAATCACTCGAAGAGCATGGTGACAAACTCGAAGCAGGTGAGAAAGAAGCGATTGAAAATGCTATCACCGAACTCGAAGAGGCAATCAAAGAAGGCGACAAAGAGGCCATCGATACGAAAACCGAGGCGCTGACTGCGGCCGCCCAAAAGCTTGGCGAAAAGGTCTATGCCGAAGCCCAAGCCCAGCAACAAGCGGGTGACGCAGGTGCAGACGCTGAGCAAGGCCAGGCTGACGATGATGTTGTTGATGCTGATTTCAAAGAAGTTAAACGCGACAACTAATCACTAGCGCTGACTTTTACAGCACTTTATAGCTGCCCGGTTTCTGGCCATTAGATCCAGGAATCGGGCCTTATTATTCTGTTACAAAGCGCTTTTTTGCGCTTTCTATTCACATGGCAAAACGCGATTTATACGAAGTTCTAGGTCTGGAAAAAAGTGCAAGCAAGGACGATATACGTCGTGCGTATCGTCGTCTGGCAATGAAATACCACCCCGACCGTAACCCTGACGACAAAGAAGCCGAAGACAGTTTTAAAGAGGTCAAAGAGGCTTATGAGATCCTCTATGATGATGAAAAGCGTGCTGCCTATGATCGTTTTGGACATGCAGGAGTAGACCCCAATGCCGCCGGGATGGGTGGCATGGGTGGCGGTATGGGAGCTGACGCCTTTGCCGATGCCTTTGGGGATATTTTTGGAGAAATATTTGGTGCCCGTGGTGGGGGCGGGGGCGGTCGCTCGCATGTACGACGTGGTGCTGATTTACGCTACACCTTGGACATCAGCCTCGAAGAGGCTGCCAGTGGCTTTGACACCGAAATCCGCGTTCCCAACTGGGACGAGTGCGATACTTGCGATGGCTCAGGGGCCAAACCTGGCACCACGCCAGATACGTGTAGTACCTGCCGTGGTGCAGGTGCTGTGCGTATGCAGCAGGGTTTCTTCAGTGTGCAGCAAACATGTCCGACCTGTCATGGTACAGGTCAGGAAATCAAAGATCCTTGCACCAAGTGTAATGGTGCGGGACGAGTGCGCTCCAATAAAACCCTCGAGGTGAATATCCCTGAGGGGATTGATGATGGCATGCGGATTCGGCTTAGTGGCAAGGGCGAGCCAGGTAGCCACGGTGGACCAGCAGGTGACCTCTATGTAGAGATTCACATTCGTCCTCACGACATATTTCAACGTGATGGTGATGATTTGCATTGCGAGCTTACCATCCCCTTTACCACGGCTGCTTTAGGAGGCGACGTCGAGGTACCTACTTTGACAGGGCGGGGTGAAATTACCATTCCCGAAGGAACCCAATCTGGCAAGACTTTCCGCTTGCGCGGCAAGGGCATTCGCGGTGTACGCGCGAGTTATCCGGGTGATTTGTATTGCCACATTCATGTGGAGACCCCAGTGCGCCTGAGTGAAGAGCAAAAGGACCTGCTGCGCCAGTTTGAGGATGCTCTGAACGAAGGTGGCAATAAACACTCTCCCAAGAGCCAATCATGGAAGGACAAGATTAAAGATTTCTTTTCTTGAGTCTTTCGCCGCCAGTGTTGAGTCTCAGCCACAAAGCCAGCTCATA
>DATGTW010000114.1:0-2440 GCA_035301625.1 Paenalcaligenes sp. | reverse complement strand
CTGGATGCGAAATGTTGCGTTTGGCAAGTTTTCTAAAACCTCGCCTTGCATTTGAATGACGTCGTCTTTAGCCATTTTCTATCACTACATGGGCAAACCGGGTCCGCCGCGGAAGTTTGCCTTTTTCATTAACGAGTCATACTGCTGTGACATCACGTAGGCCTGAGCCTGCGACATAAAGTCCATGGTGACCACAACAATAATTAGTAGCGATGTACCCCCGAAATAAAAGGGGACGTTCCAGTGCATCTGCAAGAACTCGGGCACCAAACACACAATCGTTACATAAATCGAGCCTGCCAACGTCAGTCGGGTGAGGATGCGATCAATGTAGCGCGAGGTTTGCTGACCCGGACGAATCCCTGGGATAAATGCACCGCTACGCTTCAAGTTGTCTGCTGTTTCGCGGCTGTTAAACACTAACGCCGTATAGAAAAAGCAGAACAAAATGATCAGCGCCGAAAACAACGTGATATACAAAGGCTGTCGTGGTGACAAGGCAGCCTCGAGATCACGTAGCCAACTCAGGCCAGGTGTGGTTGAAAACCAGCTGGCGATGGTGGCCGGCAATAAAATAATGGACGAGGCAAAAATCGGTGGAATCACCCCAGCCATGTTAAGTTTGAGCGGCAGATGGGAGCTTTGCCCACCGTACATGCGGTTTCCTACCTGACGCTTGGCGTAGTTTACCCGAATCCGGCGCTGCCCGCGTTCTACAAATACCACAAAGTAGGTCACGGCAATCACCAGCAGGACAATAAACAACGCTGAAATGATGGACATCGCGTTGGTGCGTACCAAGTCGAGCATACCGCCCATGGCGCTAGGCAACCCGGCCACAATACCGGCAAAAATCAGTATGGAAATACCATTGCCGATACCGCGTTCGGTAATTTGTTCGCCCAGCCACATCATGAACATGGTCCCGGTGACCAATGTCACCACGGTGGTAAAGCGAAATACCACGCCTGGGTCAATGACCAGACCAGGTTGTGACTCAAGCGCTACTGAAATACCGACCGCCTGGAACAAAGCCAAAAAGACCGTCCCGTAGCGTGTGTATTGAGTGATCTTGCGCCGTCCGCTTTCGCCCTCTTTCTTGATGGCCTCTAGGGTGGGTACCACCGAGGACATCAATTGCATGATAATAGAGGCCGAAATATACGGCATGATCCCTAACGCAAATACGGAAAAGCGCTGCAGCGCACCCCCCGAAAACATATTAAACAGCCCCAGGATTCCACCTTGGTTTTGTCTAAATAGATCGGAGAGCGAATCAGGGTTGATGCCCGGCACGGGGATATGGGTGCCCAGACGATACACCACCAATGCAAGCAACAGGAAAATTAACCTGCGCTGCAAATCAGAGTAGCCCGATGTGCCTGTTTGACCCCTTGCCTGTGCTTTAGCCACCGTAACCCCTTTTATTCAGTAACAGAACCACCCGCGGCCTCGATGGCTGCACGGGCACCGGCCGTGGCACGAATACCGCGCAAGGAAACCTTGCGGGATAACTCGCCAGACTTGATGACCTTGACGTTACGCACCTGCTGACCGACTAAACCGGCCTGCTTGAGCACCTGCAGATCAACGTCTTCGGTGGTGAGTGCTTGTAAATCAGAAAGGCGGAGTTCCGCTTTCAGGTGGCGCCCGGGGGCATTAAAGCCACGCTTGGGCAGGCGACGATGCAATGGCATCTGACCGCCCTCGAATCCGGGTTGAACCTTGCCGCCGGTACGGGCCTTGAGCCCCTTGTGACCGCGACCAGAGGTTTTGCCCATGCCAGAGCTGCGACCGCGACCAACGCGATGGCGGGCGTGCTTGGCACCCTCGGCGGGCTGTAGGTTGTTTAATTGCAATGTAGTCATCGCTATTCCTGCTCTTAGTTTAGACCTCGGAGACCGATACCAAATAATCGACCTTGCGAATCATACCCCGTACCTCGGGGGTATCGGCCAAGATGCGGCTGCTGTTAATGCGACGCAAGCCTAGCCCACGTACCGTATCACGGTGGTCTTGCTTGGTGCCAATCACAGAGCGCACGAGTGTGACTTTAAGTTGTTTCTGTGCCATAGCTTATCCCATTAGCTCCTCAACGGTTTTACCTCGCTTGGCAGCAATCTCGGAAGGAGTATTGCAAGAAGCCAAGCCATTCAAGGTAGCACGTACGAGGTTATAAGGGTTGTTAGAGCCGAAGCTCTTGGCGACCACGTCGCGTACTCCGAGAGCCTCGAAGACTGCGCGCATGGGACCACCAGCAATTACCCCGGTACCCTCGACAGCGGGTGCGATGAGCACCTTGGATGCTCCGTGGCGACCAATCACTGCATGGTGCAAAGTACCGTTAGTCAAGGGCACATCAAACAAACCACCGCGGGCTTGCTCCATCGCCTTTTGAACGGCGGTGGGTACCTCGCGGGCTTTGCCCTTGCCCATTCCA
>DATGTW010000113.1:0-8180 GCA_035301625.1 Paenalcaligenes sp. | reverse complement strand
CAATGCGCCACCAGCCAAACGTTAAAGTTTAATAGATTAGCACTAGTTAGCCAAAACTTTCGCCTTTATAAGCCTTAAACTTTTTACGCTATGTTCAACACATCCATTTAGAGGCGCAATCGTGTACCTTCAACGTGAAACAAACCCCGACCTAAATGCTGTGACGGCATACGGCAAAGACTATATCCAAGTTAATCAAACTAAATATACCGAATCTATCTATTTCACGCCGACTGGCGAGATCATGCCCTTGGGTCTGCAGCACGCCAAAGACATTGATCAATCACAGCTGCGCTTATTGGCTGGTGTTCAGGCCAAAGAGCAAAGCCCCATGGATTTCTTGGATAATACTGGACCCAATTTAGATAACCCCCATAACACCGAGATCATCCTTTTGGGGACGGGCAATGCCCAAACCTTTTTGGACCCGGCCATCACTGCTGAACTGCAAGGCATTGGCATCGGGATTGAAATCATGACCACACCTGCCGCCGCACGCACGTATAATATCCTTATGTCCGAAGGGCGACTTGTGGTCGCCGCACTCATTATTTAAGCTTAACCACACAGGATGAATTTATGAGTACTATAGAACAAGGGGTCAAAGTCCCCGCCTTTACCGCCGAAAGCACCCAAGGCACCATCAACAGTCAAGACCTCATTGGCCAGCCTTTTGTGCTTTATTTTTATCCCCGTGACAATACCCCGGGCTGCACCAACCAAGCCAATGACTTTCAGGCCAAACTAGCCGAATTCGATAAGTTAGGGGTCAAAATCATCGGTGCATCTCGTGATAGCATGAGCTCACACGAGCGTTTTGCTGATAAATTTGATCTCACCTTTGCACTGCTCTCGGATCCCGAGGAAACCGTGTGCAATCTGTTTGATGTGATCAAAGATAAAAACATGTATGGCCGCAAAGTACGTGGCATCGAACGCAGTACCTTTTTATTCAATGCTGCCGGCGAGCTGGTCCAAGAATGGCGCAAGGTGCGCGTTCCGGGACACGTAGACGCAGTGTTTGAAGCCTGCCAAAACTTATAATACTAAATATGTCGTTTGATATAACGCTAAACCCAGGAGCTTTGTAACCACATGCCCTTACCACCGCTACCTACCCGATTAGGCAGCCGCTTGAGCAAAGAAGAACTCAACAAGGCTCCTGACCCCACTGCAGAACCCTCTGAAAAACAGTCCAGCACAGCTAAACAAAGTGCCGTCCAACGCAGTGCTGCAAAAAAACAAACAGCCGCTAAAAAGAGCACTGCAAGCAAGCAGGACGTGGCTGCGAAAAAAGCTGCTCAGCCGACGGCGAAAAAGGCCACCAAAAAATCAGCCAAGAAAGCCGCACAGAAAGCGACACAAAAAGCCGCCAAAAAAACAACGGCTAAAAAAGCCAGTAAAGCAGCTTCTCAGCAAACACCAGCTTTATTCAAAACACCGACAAAACCCGCAGAGCAAAAAAAGCATAAACACAAACCTAGCACGGCAAAAGAAATCGCCACAACTACCGAGCACACCAAAAAACCTCAGTCTGCAGTACGTTCGGCGCTGGAAAGTGCAACTGACGAGGCCCCCAAGATTTTTGTCTTGGACACTAATGTTTTGTTGCACGACGCTAATTGTTTATTTATGTTCAAAGAGCACGATGTTTTTATTCCCATGATTGTGCTTGAGGAATTAGACAATCAGAAAAAAGGACTGTCAGAGGTTGCTCGCAACGCACGCCAAGTCAGCCGTTATTTGGACGGCATTGTTCAAGGCCAAAATATGGCCAAAGGCCTGGCATTGGATATCCTCGGACACCGCGAAGCACAGGGCAAGCTCTTTCTACAAACTCAGGCCCTAGATGCTCAGTTACCCATCCATCTGCCCGTAGGCAAGGCTGACAACGCCATTTTATACATCGTACGCAGCCTGCAGGACAAGCATCGCGACAAAGAAGTCATCCTGGTCTCCAAGGACATCAATATTCGCCTCAAAGCCAAAGCGCTGGGCTTACCGGCCGAAGATTACCGTCATGATCATGTGATGGATGACACCGATCTACTCTTTAAAGGCAGCCGGATTGTAGATCCAGACTTTTGGTCTGAGTTGGATGGCGATGTAGAGACATGGATGGACGCTGGATTTACTTTTTATCGTATCCGCGGCGAGTGGGTACGTGACCTTAGCGTCAATGAATTTCTCTACACTGAGACCGAGCCCGCCTTTAGTGCTCAGGTCAAAGAGGTCCGCCGTGACACAGCAGTATTGGCTACATTACGTGACTATGGGCATACTAAAAACAATTTATGGGGAATTACGGCCCGCAACCGCGAGCAAAACTTTGCTCTCAACCTGCTGATGAATCCCGAGTGTGATTTTGTTTCTTTACTAGGCCAAGCCGGCACAGGTAAAACATTGTTGGCATTGGCCAGCAGCTTGACCCAAACGCTAGAGACCCGTCGCTATAACGAAATCATCATCACGCGCGCCACTGTTCCAGTGGGCGATGATATTGGTTATCTGCCCGGTACCGAAGAAGAAAAAATGGCGCCCTGGATGGGTGCCCTCGAAGATAACCTCGAGGTATTACAAGCCGGCAGCCGCCATCACTATGCACTCAGCGCGCATGATACACAGCATCAATCAGCCCTAGAGGCCATTCGTGCCCACATTCAAATCAAATCCCTCAGTTTTATGCGTGGGCGCACGTTCTTAAACAAATTCGTCATCATTGACGAGGCACAAAACCTGACCCCCAAACAGATGAAAACACTCATCACACGTGCAGGGCCAGGCACCAAAATCGTTTGTCTGGGCAACCTTGCTCAAATCGACACCCCTTATCTGACTGAGGGTAGCTCGGGCCTGACCTATGTCGTTGATCGCTTTAAGGACTGGCCTCATGCAGGGCATATCACCCTGCAGCAAGGTGAACGATCCCGCTTGGCAGACTTTGCCAACAGCGCTCTTTAACTAAACACCCCTATCATGAGCACTACAACCCCTGTAAACAATTTAGAACGCCCTATCGCCATCACCATGGGCGATGCCGCGGGCATTGGCCCCGAATTGTGTGTGCGCCTGCTCAGCCAAGCCCAAGAGGTCCCCGGTATTATCTATGGCGATCTCGTCAGCCTGCAGCGCGCACTGGCACTCACCGATTTAGACCAAGTCTATCGCTTGATCGCGATCAGTCATCCCATTCAATACGCACGAATTAGTATGGTGGAAAACCAAATTCCCGTACTTCAATGTGGCCCACCTTTGCCCGAGGATCTCCCATATGGCGAGGTCAGCGCAGAGGCCGGGAAAATGGCTTATGATGCGCTTAACTTTGCTATCCAACACGCTAACGAAGGTCATGTACGTGCCATTGTCACAGCCCCCCTAAACAAAGACGCGATGCATCACGCTGGTATTGATGCCCCGGGCCACACCGAAATTCTGGCCGAGAAAACCAATACCGAACAATACGCCATGATGCTTATGAATGACGAAATCAAAGTCATGTTGGCCACCATTCACATTCCATTAAAAGAGGTCAGCGAACAGCTCAGTATTGAAAAACAACTACAAACCATCCAGCTGGCTCACCAGTTTTGTCAGCAAGCCCAATTATCCACGGCGCGCATTGCTGTCGCAGGTCTCAATCCACATGCCGGCGAGGCCGGAAAGTTTGGTAGCGAAGAAATAGAAATCATCCAACCCGCCATTGAAAAAGCACGACGGTTAGGAATCGATGTTACTGGGCCTTGGCCAGGCGATACTATTTTTATGCGCGCCCGTCGTGGCGAGTTTGATATTGTAATCGCCCAATACCATGACCAGGGGCTTATCCCAGTCAAATACATGGGGCTAGAGAAAGGTGTCAACGTCACCGTAGGTCTGCCCTTTATACGCACCAGTGTGGATCACGGCACCGCCTATGATATAGCCGGCCAGGGTATTGCTGATGCTCGCTCGTTGCAAACAGCATACGACGCTGCGATAGCACTTAGCAGCGCCTAAACTAGCCTGCGAGCCAAGTACTTGAACGCAGGCGTAGGCTTTTAAGTGTTTGGTGTTTAATGCGCGATGCTTGGGCCCAGCAGTTTAGCTTTAAATTTATTGATCTTGAATGAAATTCAAGAAGCGAGTGCTCGTGCCCTGGAAAGCCAAACGCACAGTACCGATAGGACCGTTACGTTGCTTGCCAATAATAATTTCTGCCGTGCCCTTATCAGGGGTATCAGGGTGATAGACCTCATCACGGTAAATGAAAAGAATCAAATCCGCATCCTGCTCAATCGCCCCTGACTCGCGCAAATCACTCATGACAGGACGTTTATTGGGGCGCTGCTCTAGACTGCGGTTTAACTGTGACAGGGCTACCACCGGACAATTTAACTCGCGCGCCAATCCTTTGAGTGAACGGCTGATTTCTGAAATTTCAGTGGCCCGGTTTTCGCTGCCAGAACTGCCTGACATCAATTGCAAATAGTCAATGACGATCACGCCCAGCTTGCCACACTGACGTGCTAATCGCCGTGCCCGAGCACGAACCTCCATCACCGAAAGTCCGGGGGTTTCATCAATAAATATTTGGGACTGTTGGATAGTTTTCATGGCATCAACTACTTTGCGCCAATCATCCTCACGCAATTTTCCAGTTCGCAAGCGGTGCTGATCCAACATCCCTACTGAACCAATCATTCTCATTGCCAGCTGCGCAGCCCCCATTTCCATTGAAAACACTGCCACCGGCAGGCCATGATGGATGGCAATATATTCACTGATATTCATGGCTAAAGAGGTTTTACCCATGGAAGGGCGCCCCGCCACAATGACTAGATCACCTTCTTGTAGTCCCGAAGTCATCCGATCCAAATCAATAAACCCGGTGGGTACCCCAGTGACCTCAGAATCATCTTGGCGCTGGTAGAGCTCGTCAATCCGCTCAACAACCTGCTTGAGCACGGGTTCGATTTCTAGAAAACCCTCGCCACCGCGCGCACCCTCTTGGGCAATTTGAAAAATCTGCGCCTCGGCCTGATCCAGTATTTCGCGTGCTTCTTTGCCACGCGGTTGTAATGCATTGCTGGCAATATCATCAGCAATAGTCACTAGACGGCGCAACATCGAACGCTCGCGCACGATTTCTGCGTAACGACGTATATTAGCTGCTGAAGGTGTGTTATGCGTCAGCGCATTAAGGTAGTGAATCTCGCCTACCTCATCAGCCTGCCCCGCATTGACCAATGACTCGTGTACCGTTACCACATCAGCGACCCGGTTTAATTCGATCAGCCTTGAAATGTGACGCCAAATTAGGCGGTGCTCATAACGATAAAAGTCATCCTCACGCAGGATATCTGCAATACGATCCCATGCGTGGTTATCCAGCATCAGACCACCCAAAACCGATTGCTCGGCCTCGACAGAGTGCGGTGGCAAACGCAAATCCGCTAACTCACCTTCGTAATTAGTGGCACTGGTCGTTGAAAACTCATCGGGACTGGGTGCTTGCTGCATAAGAAATGCCTATCTAATGTTTAATGCCTAAAAACAGAACAACCTAAAGCCACTCTGTATTGTACTGGCGATAAAAAAGCCGGTGCAATGCAGCCGGCTTTTTTATTGCGTTGGAACTGTTGAATTAGTCGAGATCACCTTCGACTGCGACTGTGATTTCAACCTCAACGTCAGGGTGCAGGCTAATGACGACAGGATACTCGCCCACAGCCTTGAAAGGACCGTCATCGAGACGAATCTGTGAACGTTGAATGCTATCGAAACCCTTGTCAGCCAAAGCTGCAGTGATGTCCATATTGGTCACGGAACCAAACAATCGGCCATCGACGCCAGCTTTTTGGGCAATCTCGACGCGCAATTCGGCCAGCTGATTACCCAATGCTTGGGCGGCTGCCAAGCGTTCTTCTTGGGCGCGTTCGAGCTCGGCACGCTGCTCTTCGATCTCTTGAATAGCCTCGGGCGTTGCACGACGGGCAATGCCACGTGGGATCAAAAAGTTGCGCGCATAACCGTTACGGACGCGAACCACATCGCCCAGATCACCTAAATTGACAACTTTTTCTAGCAAAATTACTTGCATTTTGAGCTCCCGGCTTATTTGTGATTATCAGTGTAGGGCAACAAAGCCAGGAAGCGAGCACGCTTAATCGCGTTGTCTAGCTGGCGTTGAAAATGTGCCTTGGTACCGGTTAAACGTGCTGGGATGATTTTACCATTATCCTGGATAAAATCGCGCAAGGTATCGATATCTTTGTAATCAATTTCCTTGACCCCTGCCACTGTAAAGCGGCAAAATTTGCGCCGTCTGAACAATGGATTTTGTTGACCAAAACGACGACGTCTATCTCTTCTTCTACGACCGACTGCCATGATGATTTTCCTCTTGACCCCGTTGGGGTAAACAATTTAATAACTCGAATTTTTGTAGATGCAACAGTAAAAAGGAACTAGAACGGTGCCCGGGTGCCATCAACCCCCAACAACATAGGTTGCTGCCTGTTTCTACTCGCGTAGATAACTGCTGGGCAATGGCGCCTACCGCACGCACACTAAATTCGAAATCAAGCTGACGCTGAAACTCACCCAGCTGTTGAGACGATTGGTGCTGTAACTGTATTGAAAGCACCGGTACCCCTGCCGGGGTGTGTCGCAAAGGCTCGATATGGGTCACTGCCCCTGTCAACACCGCTTGATTGCGTTGTGCGTGTTGATTGCTCACGGGTTAGGCGTTCTCAGTCTTTTCCTCGGACTGCTCAGCGGATTTTTGCTCGGCTGCGGGCTTTTCAGCATCGTCCTTGGCCTCGGTAGCTGTCTCGGACTCGCTATCAGATCCACCACGACGACCTTCTTCGCGCTCGACATCCTTCATCATGACCGAAGGTCCCTCGGGAGCCTCTTTGGTCTGAGTAATGAGACTGCGTAAAATAGCATCGTTGTAGCGGAAGGCGTGCTCGAGCTCTTCGAGTGTTTCTTTGTTAATTTCGATGTTTAGGCACACGTAATGTGCTTTCACAAGCTTTTGGATGGGATATGCCAACTGTCTGCGGCCCCAGTCCTCAACACGGTGAACTTTACCACCACCTGTGGTAACAGTCGCCTCGTATCTTTCGATCATGGCGTTGACTTGTTCGCTCTGATCGGGGTGCACAATAAACACCACCTCGTAATGACGCATAAAAAACTCCTTTTATGGGTATTAGGCAAAACGCCCAATAGCCCGCCATACACAATGCCTGTATGCATAGTGCACAATCGGGCAAAAGATAAGCACTAGATTATAACTACTTTGAGGCCATCAAACAAGCATTCAATGATGGCCCCAAAACCACACTATGGTGTTCGAGGTGATTTACTGAGACTCAACGACGGCATAGGCCGAGTGATTATGAATGGATTCAAAGTTTTCGGCCTCAATGCGATACCCCTGAACAGTTTCGATACCATTCAGATATACGGCGACATCACGAACCAAATCCTCGACGAATTTAGGGTTGTCATAAGCGTGCTCGGTAACGTATTTTTCATCAGTACGCTTGAGTAGACCCCACAATTGACTAGAGCCCTGTTCTTCGATACCAGCAATTACCTGCGCCAGATTAAACTGCCCGAGTGTTACAGGGTCTAGACGTAGGTCTACAACCACATGTGAACGTTGGTTGTGGGCGCCATATTCGGAGATTTCCTTGGAACATGGGCACAAACTGGTCACCGGCACAGTCACCTGTACATCAATAGCCTCGATAGGCTGTGCCAATTCGGTATTGGCCCGTACGACCCAACGTAATTGATAGTCCAACAGGCTGCTAACCTCGGAAACAGGTGCAACCTTGTTAATAAAGATTGGAAACTCGGCGCAGATTTCTCCTTGTTGAGCATCCAGCAAATCAAGCATTTGGGTCGCCATTTCGCAGTAAGCAGCCAAATCTACGGGCTGATTGCGGTGCTCTTCCAACAGCGCGATAAAACGGGACATATGCGTGCCTTTTTCTTCGGCAGGCAATGCCACTGTCATCTCCCAGTCAGCCACTGTGGGCTGGGCCTGTCCATCAATTTGAATGTTAAAAGGATAGCGCACGCGTCGCACACCCACCTTTTGAATAGTGATCTCACGCGTGTCACCACGACTTTGGACATCGGGCATGATTTCCCGAGTGGTAGATACTGTCATTTTTACAACCAAT
>DATGTW010000112.1:0-15681 GCA_035301625.1 Paenalcaligenes sp. | reverse complement strand
GCCATTTTAGCTGCCGTGATGAGCACCTTATCTGCACAACTATTGGTGTGCTCTAGCTCATTGACCCAAGATATTTATAAAACCTTTATACGCCGCGATGCCTCGCAACCCGAACTCGTCTGGTTTGGTCGCGCCATGGTGTTATTAATAGCTCTGATTGCCATCTGGCTGGCCTGGAACCCCGATAGCCTGGTACTGACTATGGTCAGCTATGCATGGGCAGGCTTTGGTGCTGCCTTTGGCCCAGTCATCATTCTTTCGTTGGTCTGGCGCCGCATGACCCGCAATGGCGCGCTGGTTGGCATGATTGTCGGTGCCGTCGTAGTCTTGGTCTGGAATCACTACGAGTGGCTCTCTCTCTATGAAATCGTACCCGGCTTTGTCTTGGCCACACTGAGCATCGTCACTGTCAGTCTGCTGGACAAACAACCCAGCGAGTCCATGACCATGGTCTTTGACCAGGTACAAGAAGAAATGCGCCATGCCAAACACTAATCAATGCTGGCTATTTATTTAGCATTCTAACGGTACCAAACCAAGATAAAAAAGGGCTCCCAGCAGGGAGCCCAAAAAATCCAGGAGCGCTGGAAAACCACTACGTGGTTAGTCTTATTATTAATTTAAAACTTGTGCGCCAAGCCTGCGGTGTACATGCTTGACTTCATATCATCAAAAAACCCGACGTTACGCGCATAACCGGCCAATACATAAATACTGGTACGTTTGGATAGATCGTGCATCCATCCGAGGTTATAGGATTTCTGAGTAGCTTTTTGCCCACCTTTGGGGACAGAACGCGGGTCAACAAAGCCTGCCGAGGCAAAAAGATTATCATTGGGTGTAATCGGGACGGTCACCCCCACTAGATAGGAATTAAATTTCAAACCCTTGGTGTAGCCAATACCGTATTGCTGGTCCACGAGCGACGGAACACTGATAATTCCATTACGCGACTGTCCCACCCCACCGTGCAGTTTAAAGCTATCAAATTGATAGCTGGCACCCAGGTTCCAGCTGCGTACCTTGCCTTTATCACCAGCGATAAAACCGTTGCCAGCACGGCGCAGTTTGCCCCAGTCGTTTTGTTCATAGGCCAAACCCACCTGTACAGGACCTGAACTATAGTTAATCCCTGCTGTAATGGCTTTTACATTAGCCTCTGCGGTAGAAATATCAACGTTGTCCACGGTCACCCCAGGACTTGTTTTGGCTAATTGCTCTCCGTCTGTATTAAACGAATAGCCAATACCCCCACTAAAGCCACCCCATTTAGGGGTTTGGTAAAGCACCATGTTGTCATAACGGACCACATTTGCAGCCGGTAATGTGGCCCCTACTCCAAACTGCCAACCGTTTCCACCAAAGGGTGAGGCTACATTGCCTAATACCTTAAAGGTCATATTTGTCTGGCGCCCTAGATCCAACCGGCCCCATTGATCATTGACCAATGATAGGGTTGCTTGACGGCCAAATAGACGATCCCCTTGGTAATGCTCACCGGTAGTCATGCTAAAACCCGATTCCAGGTGAAACTCGGCCCGTGTTTGCCCAGAGATATCCTCTGAGCCACGTATCCCCCATTGGTTGCCATACCAACCCTGGTCAATGGCCCCGACTTTTTTCTCTTTGAATCTGACCCCGTCTAAATCAACCCCTTTGCGTTCCTGGACGCCAAAGCCAGTATTGATGATTCCAAATAAAGTAACGTCGGTTGCGTTGGCACTGGTCGCCGCCAACATGCCAGCCAGCAGAGCGGTCCCAACTTTTAACTGAGATTTTATTGTTGCCATTTTCGCCCCCCTCCTGAGGTAGTGATGGATTTCAATGAATACGTCTTGTTTCACACTGATTTAATACAATTTCTTTTGTGGTGGTCCGGCAAAATTCAGCGGTCCAATACCCTGCATATCGACTTCGAGCACAACGGGGCCATCAGCTTGTACTGCCTGGGCTATGGCTGCTTTAAAGCTTTCAATAGAGTCTGCTTTTAATCCCAAACACCCCATAGATTCGCCCAGAGCTACAAAATCAGGTGTTGTCAGCTCGTTGAAATACTGCCTGTCTTCAAAGTGATTTCTCTGAATCCCGCGCATCACCCCATACCCACGGTCATTCATCACCATGAGAATGATGGGTAATTTTTCTTGGACCATGGTGGCTATTTCACCGATATTTAGCATCAACCCACCATCACCGACCAAGGCCAATACTTTCTTTCCAGGGTTGGCACGCGCAACCCCTATAGCCTGTGGTAAACCCAGACCAATCGCACCTGCCAGTGAATGAATATTTTGATTAGGTTCTTGCACGGGATATAAACGGCTACCCCAAGTGCTGCCCGACATCGTGATATCGCGCACCAGGATACTGTCTTGGGGCATGGCCTCGCGCAGCGCAAAGCATAAATCGGCATAAGGCCCCAGCTGCTGGCTTAACGCTGCGACAGCGGCTTGTTTGGCGTCCAATATCTGTTGGTCATATTCATGGTCTATCCGGTCTAGACCATCAACAGCTGCCAATAAACGTTGCAAGAAATCTTTGCTCTCGGCGCAGATAAAACGGCTGACCTCGTAATTGCGTTGCTGCGCCATAGGCGAGACATCTACTTGTATCGTTTGCTCGGGAAATTTCAGGCTATAGGTTTTAGTTTCGTTACTGCGCAAACGCGAACCCACCACCAGCAGTGCATCAGCGTTGGTAATCAGCTCTTCGACCGCCGGCTGATTGTGAAACGCCCCTAAACTACGCGGGTGATCATCGGCCAACACCCCTCGTGCATGGGTAGATGAGACCACTGGGATACCTATGTCTGCCAGTGCCTGGACCTCGGCACTGCTCTCGATGCACCCACCGCCAATCCACAGCATGGGGCGTTTAGCGCCTACCAAGGCTTTTACAACCGCATCTATTTCAGCATCAGTTGCTAATGGTGGCCGACCCCTATCGATAGGACCTAGATCAGCAGGCAATTGGACCTGGGCCGCCTGCACATCCACTGGGATCTCAACGCTGACCGGGCCCTTGGGCAATGCTTGCGCCGCACGAATCGCCTCGCGCATGACTCCAACCGTATGCTCAGGACTCGTAATACGGAATGCGGCCTTGCTAGCTGCACTGAGATAACCCAACTGATCCTTGGCTTCGTGAATAAAGCTGGCGTCTCGGTCTAGATATTCCCTCTCTACTTGACCAGTAATATGCAGCACAGGACTGCCGGCGTTATAGGCCTCGATCAGCGCCCCCACCGCATTACCCGATCCCGCTCCTGTACTGGTCAGGGCCACTCCCAAGCCGTCATACCGAGCCTCGGCATCTGCCATAGCGACCGAACCAGCCTCGCCGCGTGCACAGACAAAGTGCACTTTATCGCGACGCCCGATGGCATCAGCAATAGGCAAGTTGTGGATGGAAATCACCCCGTAAACGCTTTTTACTTGATGTGCCTCGAGCATACGCGCGATGACTTCACCAACCGTAACTGTAGTCATAATAAATTCCTCGATTAACTATCGCACCAGGGGTTTGGGACAGCATCCAACCCTAGATAAATGCTTTTTTGCTGCATATAAGACAGGATGCTCAAACGCCCCTTTTCACGACCGACCCCACTTTCCTTAAAGCCACCAAATGGGGTAGCGATGGAAAACTTTTTATAAGTATTAATCCACACCACACCTGCATCTAACCGACGCGCCAGTGTCCAGGCACGGCGGTAGTTTTCTGTCCAAACCCCCGCAGCCAAGCCGTAAATACTGTCATTTGCCTGCTCGATGAGAGAGTCCTCATCTTCGAAAGGCAGCACCACCAGCACTGGCCCAAAAATTTCTTCTTGGCACACGCTATCGGTATTTTGTAGGCCTGTAATGATGGTTGGGGGGTAATAACTGCCTTTGGCCAAATCACCATCCAATAAGCGTTCTCCACCGGTCAGGATTGTGCCCCCTTGGGCTTTTGCTTGTTCTACAAAAGCATGCACGCTATCCAGATGCGCCTCGTTAATCAGTGGGCCCATTTGGCATTGTGGGTCTTCGGGATGCTTTACACGCAAGGCTTGTGCCTTGGTCACCAAGCGATCGAGAAACTCATCGTAAATAGAACGCTGCACAAAGAGCCGCGCCCCGGCAATGCAGGCTTGACCGCTAGAACTAAATATCCCGTAAATCACACCATTGACGGCAATATCTAAATCCGCATCCTCAAAAACAATAGTGGGGGATTTGCCACCCAACTCGAGTGAGGTCTCGGCTAATCGGGATGCTGCAATCTGGGCGATGCGCTTACCTGTCGTCGTCCCGCCGGTAAAAGAAATCTTGCGCACCAGGGGATGATCGATGATGGCTTGGCCAACCACAGAACCACGACCTGGAAGCACACTAAGCAACCCTTTGGGTAGCCCAGCCTCGGCAAAGATTTCAGCTAATTTCAGGGCAATCAGTGAGGTCACCTCGGCAGGTTTTAATATCACCGCGTTACCCGCTGCCAACGCGGGGGCCAGTTTTTGTACCTCGGATGCAATGGGAGAATTCCAGGGCGTAATCGCCGCCACCACCCCCAAAGGTTCGTGCACACTAAAAGTGA
This sequence comes from Paenalcaligenes sp., assembly GCA_035301625.1. GTDB lineage: Bacteria > Pseudomonadota > Gammaproteobacteria > Burkholderiales > Burkholderiaceae_B > Paenalcaligenes. The sequence continues at coordinate 11,103 of DATGTW010000112.1, read as the reverse complement.
GCGTGCTTTTATCGCGTTGATTAGTGAACTCGTCATCCACCGTATCCAAAGCCGCTGCTGTATAACGAGCGGTATTGGCAGCACTCATGACCAAACCACGCGTTTCAGCCAAAGGCTTGCCATTATCACGGGTTTGCAAAGCTGCGAGCTCATCAACCCGAGCCTCTAAAATATCAGCCACTCGATATAAAATTCGCGCCCGCTCCATTGGCAAACTGTCGCGCCATTGCGGCTGTTGCCAAGCCTCATGTGCCTTTTGTATGGCCTCTTGGACATCTTCTTCGCTGGCGGTACTAAACACCGCATTTAGACTGCCGTCTGCGGGGAAATAACTTTTACTAGGCGTACCCCGGCCCTGCACCCATTCACCCGCTAAAAATATATCTTTCATCGTCATCGCCCTTAATATCCGACCCCAAAATCCTGTTCGCCTAAGACCGTAAAAACCGCAACCAAACACGCTCAGTAGTTACGCAATGCTTGGGTGAGCTACCGTGTTAGGCCTTGGATCAAGCCTTAAATGACAATGCTTTGATCCAACTGCTGGCAGGCTCGGACCACACTCAAAGCTGCCAAAGTGGATGTTTTGGGATTATTTGCTAATGGCACCCCTTGCAATTCGATGTGCATATCACCAAATGCACCCCGTGCCTGAATAATGTGTTTATTGCGCTGCAACTGAGGATCCGCGATTAACCGCACCCGCGTTTCATCTAAACCCACCCCAGCCAAACCAATGGTCGCAGCGACATTGGCATTAGCAGGAAACAGTTGGGCAGCCTCACGAGCAGTCCCCTCGAAAAACACCTGTGCTTGATGGATTCCATCGAGATCAATCAAAGACTCAGCATGACTGCCTTTCCAACCCGCAGGCGGTTTACAACCCTGGTATAAAACCACGTCCAAACCCATTGCACAGGCAGCATTGAGTCCATCCATACCGGCGACTGCACCTGCCAGCAAATGCACCTGAGTCTGGTGCTGCCGTGCCGCCCGAGACAGTTCATCAAATAACTGTTTGTCGGCCAGCGCACCCACAGAAACCACCGCCAAGGGCCAACGCTGGGCCAGCACATCAAAGGCATGTGCCCGCAAACCAGCCTGACCCGCCATTTCAAGTACAAGATCAGGGTGCCCTTTAATTTCTCTGATATGCGATACCACTTGGGTGCCCTCGGGCACCAAGGTTCGTGTTTGCTCGATGGATTCAGGCAACACGACGACCGCCTGCAACTGCACCGTATCGGGCAATAATTCGTAAACACTTTGGGCCATTGCCCCATAGCCAACAAAAACTATTTTTCGCATGACCGCACCTATATTTCCTGACTAAACCCGCCTGTTACTTCGATCGCCGAACCCGTGGTATAGGCAGCCAATGGCGATGCTAAAAACACCAACGCGTTGGCGACCTCTTGGGGGTAACCCAACCTGCCCAAGGGGATTTCTCTTTCGCTGGCGATCTTGGCTGTCCATTGCTCCCAGCTCAGCTCGCGATCCGAGCGATTTTCATAACGACGACGCCATTGGCCTGACTCGACCATGCCAATCAAAACCGAATTCACGCGCACGCCTTGGGCCGAGAACTCTTTGGATAATGATTTGGTCAAATTCAGCAAACCAGCACGCGCCGCAGAGGTTGCGATCATGTGGCGTTCGGGTTTGAGCGCCAGCAATGAATTAATATTTGTGATGGAGCACACCTGCGACTGCAGTAAATGCGGTAACGCGGCCTTGATGATATGCAACACGCTGAAATACTTGAGCTTGACCTCATCCACCCATTGCTCGTCAGTGGTATTTTTAAAATCAGAAACCAGGCCCTGACCCGCGTTGTTGATCAGCATATCGATAGCACCAAAGCGCTCGATAACCTGCTCAATAAATTCCTGCACCTGCTTTTTATCCAGCACATCACAGGGCCAAATCAAACATTGTTCGGCTGGATACTGCTCACAGACCATCTCGTAGGACTGCTCTAAACGCTGGACATTGCGCCCGCACCAGGCGACTTTGGCGCCCTGAGAAAGCAATAGCTTGACCGTTTCCAACCCAATGCCTGACGAGCCCCCCGTCACGATTGCTACCTTGTTCTGAATGCCGAATGCCATATAGACTCCAAAAAACTTGAATTAAAAAAACCTAATTACGAATCCTGCAGGTTTAATAAAATATGGTTAAAGGCCTCCGGCTGATCCAAATAAGCTAAATGGCCTGCGTCTGCAATCGCATGCAGTTCTAAAAATGGAAACTCTTGGTGTAAAGAAAACATCCCTGCTGGCGGGGTTATGGTGTCTTGTTCTCCATAGAGCAAAGACACCGGTACGGATAGTACTGATAAATAACGTCCAATCGTGTCATTGGCCAACAAATATGAACTGCCTTTTAAGCCATCCAACGTGATGCCCTGGGTGACCTCGGTCACCACCTCTAAATTGAAAGGGGTTTTCTGAGCCAATAAATTAGGCCCGCGCTCTCTAGCCATCCCGTCATTGCCCAAGCGTTCTAATAGCTGTGGCCTCATTTCATAAACTGATTGTCTTTTTTCAGCGCTATGCTCGCCGTATCCCTGGGCGGGATTGACCAACACCAAACGTTTCAAACTATCGCCATAGCGTTCGGCAAATGCAGCCGCCTGCAATGCACCCAAAGAATGACCAACCAGGGTGATGGGGGTCCGTACCTGTAGAGAATCCAAAAACTCTTTTAGGGCAACGGCATAATCCACCGCCAGGGGTTGGCGCTGGGCCAGTAATCGGCTCTCCCCATACCCTGGTGCATTCCAGGCTATCAATCGATAAGGCTCGCCGATCGTGCGGAATTGCTTCACCCAAGAGAGTGCTCCCGAGCTAATACCATGTAAAAAGACAAATACTTCGGTACCGTTGCCACTATCCAGATAGCTAATACCGGTAGCAGACATATTTAGCTGAGATTTCATTGCATTAAGCACAATAAAGAGCCTTTATAAAAACAATTCGATTGATAAAAAACCCACCTAAAACGCCTGACTTAGTTGCGTTTGATTTTGGACAGCGGGTGGTCCTCTGGATAGGTGGGGATTTCGGGCTTGTTCGTACCCAACATGACGCACATCAGCGCATCTTCTTGGGTGTAGTTGTACAAACCACGATAAATGCCAGGAGGCACGCTAATGAGGTCGCGTTCTTTTAGGATCGTGGTAAAGGTCTCGCCCTTGTCCTCGATGGTCAGCTCGATAGAGCCGCGCAACATAAAGAACACTTCCTCGACATCATTGTGGATGTGCAAAGGCCCCTCGCACTGCGCGGGCAGTACCATGGTGGAAAAAGTAAAGTTTTCCGAGGGTACTGTATTGCCATCTGCGTCCACCCCGGTCGCGCCCGTACCGATATAGCGCATTTGGGCACGACGATATTTTGGGTCATAATCCGCTTGGAACTTTAATGCATCAAAGTCGTAACTGCGGGTTTCTAATCGCGCGATGCGTGTATTGATCCAATCTTCGAGACTGCGATCGCCACGCTCCCAACCTGGAAATGACTTGCTCATTTGAACTCTCCCTAGTTAAAACAAAAATATTAAGCACGCTTAAACAGTGAGATCAGCGGCAGCGCACCCACGACGGCCACAATGGCCAAGAAATAAATGCCGTTATTAAAGCTGCCTGACGCCGCAACAATGACACCGATAAGTACTGGCGCCAGCGCGCTCCCAAAGTTGCCCAAGCCGTTGAAAATCCCACCAGCTGTGGTGGCCAATTCCTTGGAACTGACTTGCCCAAGCAGCGGAAATATCGCGGCAACGGCAATTCCCCAGGCAAACGAACTGATCGACATCGTCACAACAACCAGCCATATCTGCTGAGCAGTGGTCATGGCATACATCGCCACACCTGCCCCAAAGAGGCCGATAAATACCTGTCGCGCCCGCACCTGATGGAATAGCTTGTCAGAAGAAAAGGCACCGATGATTTCCCCCACCAACATGCTCAAAAATGGAATCATGGACAGCGTGCCAAATGATTTGAGGTTAAAGCCCTTTTCTTCGATTAAATAAGTAGGAATCCAGCTATTCAGCCCCCACAAATAGGTCATGGATGCCACGTTAAACAAACACACGATCCAAAACCCGTAGCTGGATGCCAATGATTTGAAATTTGCTTTGTGATCCACCTTTTTCCTTTGGACTCCCTTGGGACGATCAATTTTGACGTCGCGCAAGCCCACAATCACAAAGAAAGCCATAATGAGCGTTAAAAAGCCCATCACGTGAAAGGTGGTGTGCCAGTCGTAGTACTGCAGTACGTAGGCAGTGATTGGAAAGCCCAACGAGGCTCCAATCGGTGTGCCCAAAATAAACATGGTGGTTGCACGTGCCAGCTCTTTTTCAGAAAAACGCTGTTTAACAATGCTGTAGCACAGCGCAAACAAAGGGCCCTCGGCTATCCCGAGCAGAACGCGATTAATAAACATGAATTTATAAGTCGTGGTCACCCCCATGATGAACATTAAAATTGCCCAACTCACGATGGACCAAAACAAGACTCGTTTGGGATTGAAGATATCGCCAATAAAGCTCAGGAAAATTGATGAAAACCCATAAGCCAGCAAAAAACTGGTCATCAACCAACCAGCCTTGGTTTTGTCATCTGCCATGCCCATCGAGATTCTGAAATTTTCATCAGAAAACAGCACCGCGATACTGATTTTGTCGAAAAAGGCCAAAACCACACACATCATCAACACCACAGCTGGTGTCCAATGCTTGACCAGGCTTTTTTGCTCTGTCTCACCGATTGCCGAAGTTGCCATGTCTGTCCCCACCCTGTTAACTGTTGAAAAGCTACCTGATACGCATCAAATTCGTTGCAGGGTCACCCAACTGCTCTGGTGTCGGCAACACGCCGCGCTGCAACCAGCGTTTAGCCAGTTTGATGTTGCGCGGTTCATTGATGGCTACCACATAGCAAATTTGTTGCTGCTCATTGAAATAGAAAAATGTTTTTTTATTGATATCACTCTCTCTGACGACGCATTGCGCAGCCTGAGCAGGATTACCCAACATCTGGATATTGCTGTCGTACTGATCCGACCATAACCATGGAATCTCTACATAGGGCTCTTGTTGTCCCAGCATATTTTTAGCCACCGCGATACCCTGGTTTTGGGCATGCGACCACGACTGCATGCTAAAACCTAGCTGAGGATGTATGGCCACATCACCCGCAGCATAAATATGCGGATCCGAGGTTTGCCCATATTCATCCACCACAATGCCATTCGCGACCTCGAGCCCACACTGCTCGGCCAACTGGGTATTGAGCTGTGCACCTGCAGCCACCAATACGGTATCGGCCTGTGTTAGCTGTTGGCCATCCAATGTCACCACCACATCAGTGCCATTTTCTGCCTGGCTTAATTCCAAAGTTCCGCAGCTACTGACGATTTCCACACCCTGAGACTCATGCAATTCATGCAAATACTGCGCCACCTCACTGCGCGTACTGCGCCCACATAACTGCGGCCCGACCTCTAGCACTGTAGTTTTGATGCCATGTTGACGCGCTGAGGATGCAGCCTCTAGCCCAATCCATCCGCCCCCAACGATGACTAAATGCTGGGTTTGAGCCAAGCGTTCTCTAAAAGCATTGCTTTGCTCAAAGGTGCGCAAGGTATACACACCGGATAGGTCCTGCCACTGGGGGTCAGGCATCCGTGAACCACTGCCCATAGCCAACAGCAATTTGTCATAATGCAGCTGAAAATGATTGTCTAACTGCACAAATTGTTTTTCTCGATCAATAGTGACGACACGATGCGGCCGGTGCCAATGCACGTTAAATGCATCAATGTCCTCAGCCGGGAAAAACAGCATCTGCTGCACCGACGTAGGCGCCAGCAAATTCTCTTTGGATAACGGCGGACGCTCGTAAAAGGCGTGCTCTTCATCCGACACCACATGGATATTGCCGCTAAAGCCCTCTTCACGCAGGGTAAAAGTAGCCCAGGCAGCTGCCTGACCGCCGCCTACAATGACAATATTTTTCATGATTTTTCCTAACTGAGCTCTGTTTTGACCTGCCGACGTGTCTCGGGATCGATTCCTTTATCTACCGCCCACTCGGTAAATAGTTCGATGGCATATTCGAAAGTACGCGGTTGCCATGCAGGGGTGAGGTAGTCATCGTTGGTGTAATACTCAAAAGCCCCACCTAACGGCGAATGCACATACCAAAAATACGCCGATGACACGGGATGACGTCCGGGTCCAATAAAGGAATCCCAGCCTTTTTTATTCATATTGAGGCCGCCCCCGATCACCTCGTGCAGATCGCGCACCACAAAGGCAACGTGATTCAACCCCGGTTGCTCGCGATTAGGTAGCTTGAGTAAAAATAAATCGTGGTGCCAGCCTCGGCTGCTGCAGCGCATAAATGCACCCCGATCGACATAGGCATCCGATAAATAAAAGCCCAACTTTTGCTTATAAAATTCAGTCACGCGTTCTAATTCGGGCGTAAAGAAAACCACATGCCCGATGGACAAAGGATCCGCTTTTTCATATACGGGACTGGGCTCATCCACCCGATTAATACAGCCATATTGATTCGTCGCCGGACTAATCTGATTTGCATCAGTAGTCAATCGCATGACCTCAAACTGCAGATGCATCCCATTAGGGTCAAAACAACTCACCGTATGCCCATCAAATTCAAAACCGGGCTCGTCTTTTAAATTATTGGCCAGCACCTGCAGGTCTTGCTCTCTATTTACCGCCCAGGTCAACTGCCTGAGGGTAGAGCCCTGCTCAAAGGGCTGGGGCAGACCTGGGTGATCCAGCGGATACACCCACACCTGGCTGCCATTATGCAACTCATATGCCAGCACCCCCTCTTCATCAGAGGTGATGGCACGTAAACCAAAATCATCCAAATAGTCCCGAGTCTTATCCAGGTCCTCAACTGCAAAACGCAATCTTTTAATACCGTTAATCATGACTCCACCCAAAATCCAAGCTATGTTTAATTAAAGACAAAGCCGCCGTTGACCGGGATGTTTTGCCCCGAGACGAAAGACGCCAAATCAGAAAGTAAATAAATTGCCGTGCCATTCACATCAGACGGGTACTGCGGCCGTTGTAATGCGCGCCCAGTCACATATAAATCGTGACGTTCCTGGGGCACATATTCGGTCGCTTCGACCAAGGTCAGCCCGGGTGAAATAGCATTCACCCGAATATTGTGCTCACCCATTTCGCGCGCCATAGCACGGGTCATCGCTAATACAGCCCCTTTGCTAGCCACATAAGCCATCAAACGAGGCGCCCCCCATAACGCAGTATCAGAGGCCACATTAATCACACTGGCAGACGGTAAATGCGACTCTTGTGATGCATCAGACTGAGCCATTGACTGAGTTGATTCCGAGGTGGGCTGTTTTAAAAAATCAAACAGCTCGCGCGTGACCAACCATGTCCCTGTGACATTGACAGTCATGACCCGCTCCCAGAGCTCAGGGTCGTACTCATCTAGAGTTTTGCCCCCTACCCCAGTCGCAACAGCTGCGCAGTTAATCAGACCATCGACCTGGTCCCAACCATTGGCGCGCAACCACTGCCCAATACCTTGGATGGACTCGGGACTGCTCAGATCCACAGTCAATGCATGCGCCGGCCAGCCCTGCTCACGCAGTGACTCGGCCTGGTCATGCACCACATCAGCCAACACATCACACATCAGTACCTTGGCCCCGGCTTCGAGTGCAGCCTGGCTAAAGCCCCTGCCCAGTCCGCGTGCCGCCCCAGTTATTACAATGCGTTTATTAGCTAGCAACATGTGTACTCCGCGTTATAAGGCAGCAGACTGCGACTTTTCTGCCTCTTTGATTTCATTCCAACGCTCGAACTGCTTGCGTGCTTCTCTTTGGAACAAGCGGCGTAAACGTGACAAACCCACATCGTGCTGATAGAGGAATTCATAATCACGAGCATTAGGTGCCATGTTCTCTAGCACTAAACGGTCCTGCTCGAGCACGTCCCAGTGCAACTTTTCCAAATGGTTGCGATATAAAAAGCGCCACACATCACGCTGCCAGCCCGTGACTTTGCGGCAACGCCAAAAGAACACGCGCGTATTGTCTTTATCCAAAGGAGTCGCAAAACCCACAATGTAAAAATCACCCCCAGGTCCGAACTGCTTTTGATAGGGGATAGACAAACGCAACCAGCAGGCACCAGTATTGCCGTATTCCGACCAGTCAAAGTTCACACCAGACTGAGAATCTTTTTTGAAAATAAAACCGTGATCAGTGCCATGGACACTCATGGTGGCAGTGCGGTCACCAGCAAACATAGAGTGAGACGAGCTATGCAAATAGGTCCCGTGCATAGGGTCCATCACATTGTCTACTGCATACAGATAGTTGGTCTTCCAATCCGCACGGCACAAAAACGAGCTCCACTCGTCACTGGTTAATTGCTCGGGTAGCTCGAGTGGCGCAGGCTCGGTCTCGGGATCCACACCAAACCATAAAAAAATGGCACCGTGGCGATCCTGTGCGGGATAAGATCTCACACACTGTTGCCCCTTTAGTGGGCATGACTCAACAGCAGGCACATCAGCGACTGTGCCGTTACCTTGGACCTCCACCCCGTGGTACCAACAAGCCACACGATCACCCAAATTCCAACCCAAAGACAAACGTGCCCCACGATGTGGGCAACGATCCTCGAGCGCATGCACCTGCCCCTTTTCATCGCGCCAAACCACAATGTTTTCACCCAATGCGGTAATCCCGACTGGGTTAGTAGAAACCTCCCAACTGGCCAATACGGGGTGCCACAAATCACGCAACCCACTATCCAAATACTCTTGTGCAGAATTGAACTGGTTCATTGCTTCCTCCTTAATAACCCAACCGTGCCATTTCCTCTTCAAAGAAATCGGCAGTCCACTTGTCGCCAGACTCAGTACGCAGCCCCTGGTCATTGAGCGTTGCCACGATACGTGCGGGCGTATCTGCCCCCTCTTGAAAAGCTTGAAGCAAGCCTTTGACCAAATCCAACTCATAAGCTGACGGCTCATGCGCACGGTGCTGCCAAATGATGGCAGGTACCTGCCCGGGGACTTGGATGTTATCTACTCCGGCATCAGTGCTGGGCTTATTTTCCAACCAAGACCGCAATTTGGGGTTGTAGTTTTCCATTTTTAGATCTCCTTATCCTCAACAAACACTTGGTCGTCTTCGACCTTAACGGGGTACATGCACAGATTTCTCTGGCCTGGCCCCCCGAGAAGCTTGCCTGTACGGATTTCAAACATCGCCTCGTGCAAAGGGCATTCGATAACAGCATCCTCGACAAACCCGTCTGTTAATAAGGCATAGGCATGAGGGCAAACATTTTCCAATGCAAAGACCTCATCACCCACTTTATAAATCCCAAGCTGCTTGCCATTGAGCTCAACCGCAAATGGGATGTCCTCTGTCACATCTGCAAGCTCACAAACATTGACCCAAGCCATAGACCGCTCCTGTTTTATCTACGAAACATGGTTTAACATATGAAACTGTGCTTAAATTTAAGCCTGAACCATTTAGACCATCAATTAGTAAAAACCCTTGCTATGTGCTCATAAAGCTTGGACAATAAAGTGAGGGTTCCTGTAAATGAGGGATTTATGCCAGATAATAATGACGATAAATATTTAGTTCCGGGGCTCGAGCGAGGCTTGAAAATCTTGGAATTATTTGATGAAAACCACAATCGATTGGGTCTTAATGACATCAGCAAAGCCCTGGATATCAACCGTTCCAGCGCTTTTAGACTGGTCTGGACTCTAGAACATTGTGGTTATTTGCAGCGTGATGAGGATAAAAACTATTCGCTGTCATTCAAGGCACTACAATTAGGTGCCAAGACCATTTCCAATCTGACAATTATTGACCTTGCGGCTCCTGTGATGCGCACGCTTAGGGACAACACACGTACCGCAGTGCACCTATGCACCTTGAGCCAAACTTCGATTGTGTATATCTATAGCCTACAATCGCCGGGTCCCTTTTTATCTAATATTCGTGTAGGCACCCATTGGCCGGCACATGCCACAGTGATTGGACAGCTATTACTCGGCGGGCTTAGCGATGATGAAATAAAAAAGCGCTACCAAGGGATCGAAGAGCTCAAGAGCTACTCTGAAGCCACGCCAAAAACTATTGATGAATTACTAGAAAAAGTGCACAAGGCACGCGAATCTGACTATTTACTCAGTTGGAAAAACTTCCAGCCCAATATGGTCGCCAGCGCATCCCCCTTGCGTCACCCGGGCACGCACGAGGTGCCCTACGTACTTTCCACCAGTTACCCGGCCAGTGGGATACAAAAAGAAGAATTCATTGAAAATGTGATCCCTTTGCAAATCCAAGCTGCCCAAGACATAACAGAACGCTACCTACTATCAATCAATAGCAGCGAACAATAGTTTTTATAAATAAAAAACGCAAAGAGTTTTTAACCAGCAACCATAAAAAAGGGCTCCCAGCAGGGAGCCCATATACACTCACCCATCACCCTCAATCGAAGGGCGTTAAATACCACCGAAACCGAGCTTAGACTCATCGCCACCGCAGCAAACATGGGTGAGGGCAACAACCCGAAAAACAGGTACAACACCCCTGCGGCCAACGCTGGGCATCTCGGGTTCGAGTGCCATTGCTATAAAACAATGCTATCACGCAGCGCCGAGTCTACAATTTTATTAAATGTAATCAGTTTTAAATAAAATCTGCCAAATAGGCATCTATCTCTTGCGCGGTACTCCGTGCAGTACGCATCACCCCAACCAGAGTCGCCGATGCCATCCCCGTCCATTCGCCATAACCGACCAGCCACAAACCCGGTGCGGCGGTAGCCTGAGTACCCTGCACCTGGATCTTGCCGTCCTCTTGGACTAGCCCCATAGATGTCAAAGGCTGCAACGCTGGTCTAAACCCAGTACACCAAATAATCGCATCAATATCTTGCGCGCTACCATCCGGCCAAACAGCAGTTGTTGCCGTTAACTGGGCCAAGGGTCCACGCGATTGCAGCACCCCACGCTCCCGCGCCGCGCGTACCGATGGGACC
>DATGTW010000111.1:0-14180 GCA_035301625.1 Paenalcaligenes sp. | reverse complement strand
AAAAACGCCCCGCTGTTTTGCTGCGGGGCGTTTCCTATTTCCTGGTCGTCTAAATGCAATGAATGCTGAGTCGTTGCATCTGACTGTGCGCCGATAGGTAATATCAGTGCAGAATTAGTTTTTGCTTTTGTCGACCAGTTTGTTTTCGGCAATCCAGGGCATCATGGCGCGCAGTTGCTCACCAATTTGCTCAATTTTAGATTCGGCGATGATACGGCGACGCGAGGTCAAGGTGGGTGCACCTGCAGCGTGTTCCAAGATGAAGTTTTTGGCGTATTCACCACTTTGGATCTCGGCGAGGCATTCGCGCATGGCTTGGCGGGTCTCGTCTGTGATGATTTTAGGTCCTGTCTCGTACTCGCCAAATTCAGCGTTGTTTGAGATGGAGTAATTCATGTTGGCGATGCCGCCCTCGTAAATGAGGTCAACGATCAGCTTGAGCTCGTGCAAGCATTCGAAATATGCCATTTCTGGTGCGTAACCTGCGTCGACCAAGGTGTCAAAGCCTGCGCGGATCAGCTCTACAGCACCCCCACACAGTACGGCTTGTTCACCAAAGAGATCGGTTTCGGTTTCTTCGCGGAAGGTAGTCTCGATGATACCTGCGCGGCCGCCGCCGTTGGCGCTGGCATAGGACATGGCGATGTCACGAGCTGCACCAGAGTTATCCTGATAAACAGCGACTAGATGCGGTACACCCCCCCCTTCGGAGTAGGTGTTGCGTACGGTGTGGCCAGGTGCTTTAGGGGCTACCATGACGACGTCAATATCTTCGCGCGGCACAACCTGACCATAGTGCACGTTAAAGCCGTGGGCAAAGGCCAAGGCTGCGCCCTCTTTCATGTAGCCTTCGATGTGATCGCGATAGACCTTGGCGATGTGCTCATCGGGTAACAAAACCATGACTACATCAGCGTCTTGGACAGCCGCTGAGATTTCTTTAACGGTCAAACCAGCATTTTCAGCCTTGGACCAAGACTCGCCACCTTTGCGCAGTCCAACAACGACGTTGACCCCAGAGTCATTGAGGTTCAGCGCGTGGGCGTGGCCCTGTGAGCCATAACCGATAATCGCTACGGTACGGCTTTTGATCAGGGATAAATCACAATCTTTGTCGTAATAAACTTTCATTCAGTGCTCCAAAAAGAAAAACCCTTGAAGAATGTATTCTTGGACCTTGATTAGAATTAGACCTTGAGAACACGCACCCCACGGCTGATGCCGGAAACCCCGGTGCGTACTGTCTCTAGGATGCAGCTGTGATCCAAGGCCTTGATAAAGGCCTCGATCTTTTCCTGTGTGCCGGTGAGCTCGATCGTGTAGGTAGTGTCAGTGACATCAATGATGCGCCCACGGAAAATATCGGTCATCCGTTTGACCTCTTCGCGCTCTTTACCTGCTGCGCGTACCTTGATCAGCATCAGCTCACGCTCGACATGGGCCCCTTCGGTGAGGTCGACGACCTTGACCACATCGATCAGGCGATTAAGATGCTTGGTGATTTGCTCGAGCACCTGCTCGGACCCTTTGGTTACGATGGTCATTCGCGAGAGCGTTTCATCCTCAGTCGGTGCGACGGTCAGGGTCTCGATGTTATAACCACGGGCTGAAAACAGCCCGACTACCCGCGACAATGCGCCTGGCTCGTTTTCCAATAGTATTGAGATGATATGTTTCACAGCGTATCCCCCTCGAGGTCCTCAGCCCCTAATAGCATTTCAGTCAGCCCTTTACCCGCTTGAACCATTGGCCACACGTTTTCTGTAGCGTCAGTAATAAAGTCCATAAAGACCAGGCGATCTTTATAGGTGGTAAAGGCCTCGCGAAGTGCGGGCTCGACGTCCTCGGGTTTGTCGATACGCATACCAACGTGACCATAGCTTTCGACCAATTTGACAAAATCAGGCAGGGCATCCACGTAGGACTCAGAATAACGCGAGCCGTAATCGATCTCTTGCCACTGACGAACCATACCCAAGTAACGGTTATTCAAGCAAATGATCTTGGGCGTCAAACGATATTGACTGCAGGTGGATAGCTCTTGGATGTTCATCTGTATCGAGCCCTCGCCAGTGATCACGGCGACATCTGCCCCTGGATGAGCGACCTGTACGCCCATTGCATATGGCAAGCCAACCCCCATAGTGCCCAGACCACCTGAGTTGAGCCAACGGCGGGGTTTGTCAAAGGGATAATACTGTGCAGCCCACATCTGATGCTGCCCCACGTCAGAGGTCACGTAAGCATCGCCATTGGTGACTCTCCAGAGGGCCTCAACAACCGCCTGGGGTTTGATGACATTTTTGGATTGCTCGTAGGCCAGGGATTTGACCTCGCGCCATTCGTTGATTTGCTGCCACCAATCAGCCAGCTCGGTAGCCTCGGTGTTGCGTCGGGCCTGTGCGAATAGCTGGTTGAACTCGGTTAATACCTGCTTGACCGAACCCACGATGGGAACATCAACAGGCACACGCTTGGAAATGGACGAAGGGTCTATATCAATATGGACAATCTTGCGCGGCTGTTGGGCAAAGTGCTGTGGATTACCAATCACGCGGTCATCAAATCGGGCACCAACTGAAATCAACACATCGCAATATTGCATGGCCATATTGGCCTCGTAAGTGCCATGCATGCCGGGCATACCCACATACTGGTCATCGGTGCCTGGGAACGCGCCCAAAGCCATCAATGTAGTTGTACAAGGTGCACCTGATGCTTTGACTAGCTCGATGAGTTCGTCTGAGGCATTATCCAAAATTGCCCCGCCCCCAACGTAAATCATGGGACGCTTGGCATGGGCCAATAATTGAACAGCTTTTTTGATTTGCCCCAAATGCCCTTTGGTTACTGGCATATACGAGCGCATCTTGGGCTCGCCCCGAGGCGGCACATAGCGGCAAGTATCAACAGTAATGTCTTTGGGGATATCAACCAGCACCGGACCTGGACGGCCAGTACGAGCTAAATAGAAAGCCTTGTGAAGGGTATCCGCCAAATCGCGTACATCACGCACAAGGAAGTTGTGCTTGACACAAGGACGAGTAATGCCCACGGCATCACACTCTTGGAAAGCATCCTCACCAATAGCACTGGTCCCTACTTGGCCGCTAATAACGACCATGGGGATAGAATCCATATACGCCGTGGTAATGCCGGTAACGGCGTTGGTTAACCCGGGACCACTGGTCACCAGAGCCACGCCTACCTTATGTGTGGAACGCGAGTAAGCATCGGCCGCATGAACGGCTGCCTGCTCGTGACGAACCAAGATATGACGAAACTTATCTTGTTTAAAAATCGAATCGTAGATATAAAGTACGGCCCCGCCGGGATAACCAAAGACGTGCTCTACGCCCTGATCACTCAGAGAGCGCACTACAATATCTGCGCCAGTTAATTCCATGACTATATTCCTTTCAGGTTATGCCTAGGCACCACGAGCGGTATCAGGACCTGAGCTTGAGCCTAGTACAACACCATGACTAGCGCTTCATGGTCCACAGGACCACACCACCTAACCACAATGTTGTATGACCGACACTCCTCGAGGTGTGGCAAACGCGTAAACAACGCATCGCTTGAACGGAATGCTCGGCAACTCGCGCTTGTGGCGCGGCCTGCAGCAACATAAAGGCGCAAACAACGGGCGGATAACCCGTGATAAACAGCCCTAGCTTCATTCGAGTACGAATGACAAATGCCCTGCACCCCGTGTTACATTAGTGCAAGACACAAAGAACTAATCATAAACGGCTTGACTTTAATGTGCAATCACACCGCGTGTGAAGCCTGTTTATCCCCAGCACAGGCAAAAAAAGTCCGTAAAACGTCTCGCTTGTGCAACATTATTCATGCCCTCAGGCCCTTATTCCACACACATATACCGCGATGCAATTATTTCAAAGGCTTAGCAGCACGTATTACCGCTACCAGTTTTACTCTAGTTTGCGGCAGGCCACAGGGGCCTTGCTGCCAGCAGTGATCTTGGCAGGATATTTCCATCAATTTGCTATTGGGGTACCCATGACCGTAGGCGCTTTTTGCCTGGCCATGATTGATCAATTTGGTGGACGCCGCAAAGATCGCATCAAAGAGCTTTCATCAGCGGCAGGCCTGTGCACCCTGGTTGCCCTCATTTCCAGCTTTGCCTCAGGCTACCCTGTATTACTGTTTATCACGGTCGCAGCCGTGTGCTTTGCCTGTGCCATGCTCAATGTCTTTGGGCCACGTTGGGGGCTGATTGCGCTGTCAGGCCTGTTTGTGATGATTCTCAACGTACGCGTACCCACGCATGGAACAGAGATTCTATGGAATACGCTGTATACCTTTTTAGGGACTGTTTTTTACCTGCTTTATACCCTGCTAGTACGTCGCTTTACCTATTTAAATGAAGAGCGGCGTGCAGTCTATAGTGCTTATCTAAACACTGCCACCTATATGCAAAAACGGGCGGCTCTTTATGATATTCATACTGATCTGGATCAGGCCTATAACCAAATGTTTACAGCTCGCGCAGCTATGACGGCCCAATTTCAAACGGCCTGTGACGTCCTGCTATCGGATTTTGCTAAACGGCGTAAGCATAATCTGTCTGAACATGCGCACCTAGAGCTCTTGTTGGTGAGAATCATCAATATTGCCGACATCATGATCGCCACCCAAACGGACTATAAAGCCCTGCGCGATCGCCTCGGACATAGCGAATTTATCACCCTGTGTCAGCGCACTATTGCGCAACTCGGCCACTGCATCCATACCTTGGCTGACGCCTCAGTGCACAAAAACAAATCCATCACCATCTCGTTGCCTACCGAGACCCTACAAGCGATGAGCGCCGAGCTCAAGGCCTACCATGCCCAAGGACATTTTGAGCAAGATCCCCACGCCCGTTTGCTCATGCTGCAAATCATACGCCGTATCCGCAAAGTCTACTTTATAGTCCAAGATATTTCGCGCATCCACGATGCTTACCAAAAACACGTTGATCACGCTTTGCTCGATACTGCGGACCAAAGCATCCACGAGGTGGTAAAAAACTCACCCAGCAGTGCGCTGTCCGCACAAAAATCTTTTAACTGGAAGCTACTTGTCAGCAACCTGAATCTGTATTCACCCAACTTTCGTTATGCAATTCGACTCAGCTTGGCTGGTTTACTGGGGCTTTTAGTACCACTGGCATTAGCCAGTATTTTCTCTGATAAATTATTGCACAGCGCTTTTACCCAACGCAGCTACTGGGTACTTTTGACCTTGGTGCTGGTGATGAAGCCGGGGTTCACCCTGACGCGCGAACGCAATAAAAGACGTCTTATCGGCACACTCGTCGGTTGTGCCGTAGCATTTGTACTTTTTAAAATTGACCCAAGCAACACCATCTACTTTTTAATTATGTGGTTGCTCTATACATTAGCGCTATGCTTTTTGCCGGTCAATTACCTTTATGGGGCCACATTTGTGACGGTCTTCGTCATGATTGCTTTTTACTTTCTGCATGAATCAGGCACTTTTGTCATTGAAGAAAGGCTAGTAGATACTCTTGTAGGCTGCGCCTTGGCTTTGATATTAAGTTATCTTTTGCCTAGCTGGGAAGCCACTTCGATTAAAAACTGGGCACAAAACGCCATCGATGCCAATGTAAAGCTACTTGAAAGCACCATTCGTCTAGCCAATCGTGAGGTTCACAACCTGCCTACACTAAACAGTACTGACACCACAGCTGATTGGCAAAAAGCCAATGTAGCAGCCGAACTGGCCTTAAATAATTTTAGTGCCGCATTTCAACGCATGATGAGCGAACCGACCACACACCAATTTTATGTGGCTGAATACAACCGAATCATGGTGCAGCTATTCGTTATTTACTCACAGATTTCAGCTCTTGAGCCACAACGATTGGTCGATAACACAATATCAGGCGAATTTATTAGCTACCTCGAAATTGCTGCACAGCGCCTGCAAAAGCAGCCTGAAAATCACCTGCCGGCGTTAAATGAGAGCACTCCCAATCTGGCCATTAATGGCCCATTGATAGAAATTGTCGCGGCAGCTGAAACAGTAAAAGAAAGCCTGCTTGCCATCGACAAGCAGGCAGAAGCATTACCTGGTATCAAGCCTCAGGCCGCCTAAAAACCAGACGCTCATCAGTAGAAGCATCGGCATCATACTGATACCCCTCGCCATTAAAGCCCTTGAGACCCTCAACCGAGGTAATGTCATTATCAATGGCATAACGCATCATCAGCCCACGGGCTTTTTTGGCATAAAAACTAATCACCCGCCACTTGCCCTTGCGCTCATCCTGAAAGACACACTCAATAACCGGCGCCTCGAGCGTCTTGCGATCGACTGATTTGAAATATTCTACTGACGCCAAATTCACAACCACCTGATCATCATGGTCCTGTGCCAGCTGCTCATTGAGATATTCAGCGATTTGACTGCCCCAAAACTCATAAAGATTCTTGCCCCGAGGGTTTTGCAAACGCGTACCCATCTCGAGACGATAAGGCTGCATCAAATCCAAAGGCCGTAAAGCCCCATATAAACCACTCAGAATAATCAAATGCTTTTGCGCCCACTCGAGCTGCTCATCTGACAGGCTAGGCGCATCTAACCCCTCGTACACATCACCATCAAAAGCTAATGCCGCCTGACGCGCATTATCCAGATTAAACTCGGGCACCCAGTCCTGAAATCGCTGCGTATTGAGCTCGGCCAAGTTATCGCTAAGCTTCATCAACTCGGCAATGTCATCCTGAGAATACTCTTTGAGGATACTCACGAGCTCCTCAGCCTGAGACACAAATAACGGTTGGCTTTTTAAAGTTGTACGCACCGTTGATTCATAATCGAGCTTTTTAGCAGGGGACAATAAAAACAACATGATTTCTAACCCTTTAAGAGTGGTAAGAAAGAACAAGCACAATACCAACACTATAAACGACAAAATAACAAAACAGAAAAACCTTGTCTTTTTCTGTTAGAATATGCCCTTAAATCTAAGCGGGCAGGTGGCAGAGTGGTTGAATGCGCTGGACTCGAAATCCAGTATACGTCTTTGGCGTATCGTGAGTTCGAATCTCACCCTGCCCGCCACATAAAACCACCGCAGTAACCTCATCTAGCCCACACAAAACCACCCCGCGCCAGGGCAACAAATCATTTGCACTTTTCACAGCCTTACCATATAGTGAAAACTAAGGGTGAGGATTGTATCTATCCGCCCTGATGCAACCGCCACCCTAATTTCCCTATTAGTAGGGCGCAAAGGAGGTGCACCATGGAGTTCCAAACCTTTAACTGGGTAATGGACATCGATGGCAACGGCACCCTGAGTCTTTGGGAGATCTGGGAAACCATTCGCTGGGCATTCAGAATCCCGGGCAGTTTAGTGGTCGAATTCCTCGGTCAGTTCCCTGCCCTGGCACAACTGCTCAATATCTCGGCCTCTCCTGAAACCGGCTATGCCAGCCTAGATGGCCTATATGCCAAAATCATATCCATCTTCTTCTGGCTACCCATGCTCTTTGGGGTGCTTAGCTGGGGCAGCCGCTCCAAGAGGCATAAAGAACTAACATACATCGAACCTCTGCTACTGCCCATGCCAGACGACTATTCAGCGATGAAACCACAACATAACTAACAACTTGCTAACCAACAAACTAAACACCAGCGCCACAACAACGCTGGTGTTTTTTTAATGCAAAAAACTCACAGCTGCAAAATCCACCACCTCTGGAAGATCGGAGAATGTTGTTTTGGAAATATTTCGAGCGACGGCGAGACATTGAAAAAACAACACGCGCAGACCGACAGACAAGAGCGCACCACAGTAAGTGTTGCAACAGCACCCTCAAAGCAAGACACAGGCCCGTAATGAAATTTATTTAAGCTTGGTTACAGGCTCAAGCACTGTTTGCCCACCCATAAATGGCTGCAAAGCCTTGGGAATTCGGATACTGCCATCCGCTTGCTGATAATTTTCCAAAACCGCTACTAAAGCACGCCCCACCGCCAGGCCCGAGCCATTGAGTGTATGCACATACTGAGGACGGCCTTTCTCTGGTCGAAAACGCGCTTGCAGACGACGCGCTTGGAATCCTTCGCAGTTAGATACCGAGGAAATTTCACGCCAGGTTTGCTGTGAGGGTACCCAGACTTCTAGGTCGTAGGTCTTGGCAGCAGAAAAACCCATGTCCCCCGTGCATAGCGTGACAACCCGATAAGGTAATTCGAGCTTTTGCAATATGGTCTCGGCATGGCCTGCCATTTCTTCTAGTGCCTCATAGGAGTCGTCTGGATGGACTATTTGCACCATTTCTACTTTGTCGAATTGGTGCTGGCGTATGATCCCGCGTGTGTCGCGGCCGCCGCTGCCGGCCTCAGAACGAAAGCAAGGTGTGTGTGCAGTAAACTTAAGGGGTAAACGCTCACGCTCGATAATTTCATCGCGGAACATCCCAGTGAGGGTAATTTCCGAGGTGGAAATGAGGTAGAGCTCGTCGTTTTCCTCGTCCTCGTCGGCGTCATCGGTATGGTCTGTGCCCCCTTTGGTGACCCAAAACATATCATCTTTGAATTTAGGCAGTTGCCCGGTGCCAAACATAGAGGCACTATTCACAATGTAGGGGGTATAGCACTCTTCGTAACCGTGTTCACTCGTTTGCACCTCGAGCATGAATTGGGTCAAAGCCCGATGCAAGCGCGCCATTGGCCCATTCAGAACCATAAAACGCGATCCGGACAGCTTGCGTGCAGCTGGAAAATTGAGCCCCAAGCGTTCGCCTAGGCTGACATGATCCTGCACCTCGAAATCAAAAGCAGCAGGCAATTGCTCTTGTACAAAGCCCGTGTCAGGCAACCAACGTCGTACCTCAACGTTATCCTCATCATCATTGCCCACTGGCACATCACCATGGGCGAGATTAGGTAATTCGGTCAGTAACGTGCGCAGTGTTTCCTGGACCTGCTCCAGCTGCGTGGACAGTTCGTTGAGCTGGCCCGGGATCGATTTGGACTCAGCCAGTAAATCGCTGGCATCTTCACCTTTGGATTTTTTCTGCCCAATTTCACGGGCGATACTGTTGCGTCGTGCTTGTAACTGCTCGGTCTCTACTTGCAGTTTTTTACGCTGCTCTTCGAGCTGTTGAAACTGATGCTCATCGAATGCCACACCACGATCTTTCAAGCCTTTGACGACTGTGTCCAAATCATTTCTTAGTAAATTAATATCTAACATATTGCCTGCTTTTTATTCAATAATCACTGCACAAATAACAACGGAAATACCTAGTTTACTGCCTATTTTATTTTTTCTTGTGGTCTGCATCGAGTTTGGCTAGAAACTGTAGTTTATCGCCAATTTGTTTTTCCAACCCGCGATCTACAGGGCAATAAAAGCGCGCACGCAACCCCTCTGGGAAATAATGCTCACCTGCAGCGTAACCATGGGGTTCGTCATGGGCATAGCGATAAGTCTTACCATGGCCCAACTGTTTCATGAGCTGAGTCGGTGCGTTACGCAAGTGTGGGGGTACGGGTGCGCTGCCATGTTCAGCAGCAAAACGTCGCGCCTGGTTGTAGGCCATATACCCGGCATTACTTTTAGCCGCTACTGCCAGGTAGATTACAGCCTGACCCAAGGCCAACTCCCCCTCAGGAGAGCCCAAGCGCTCATAGGTCTGAGCAGCATCATTGACTATCTGCAATGCGCGCGGGTCTGCCAGACCAATGTCTTCCCAGGCCATGCGCACAATACGTCGCGATAAATAAGCTGCGTCAGCGCCCCCATCCAGCATTCGACAAAACCAATATAGAGCCGCGTCTGGATCAGAGCCTCGCACCGATTTGTGTAGCGCACTGATTTGGTCGTAGAAAGCATCTCCACCTTTGTCAAAACGCCGCAAATTTTTAGACAAGGTGCTTTCTAGCCATGCCTCATCAATGACGGTGCGGTCGGCAGATTGGGCAGAGTCAGTTAACACCTCGATGGCATTAATCACGCGGCGGGCATCACCATCAGCCCATTGTGCGAGCTGGTTACGTGCCTCGGCACTCATGCTAAAGGGAGTATCGCCGCGGTCAGCATTAATTAATTTAAGCGCGCGGTCAATGAGCTCCTCTAATTCATCAGGCCCTAAAGCCTCAAGCACATAAACACGCGCTCGCGACAACAGTGCTGAGTTGACTTCGAACGAGGGGTTTTCCGTGGTCGCCCCGATAAAAGTAAATAAACCGCTTTCCACATGGGGTAGAAAAGCGTCCTGCTGGGCCTTATTAAACCGATGCACCTCATCGACAAAGAGGATAGTGCGCCGTCCCTGTGCCTGCGCATTCTGTGCCTGTACAATAGCCTCTCGGATATCCTTGACCCCACCCAAAACAGCTGAAATGGCGATGAACTGCGCATCAAATGCATGCGCCATCATGCGGGCCAACGTGGTTTTACCCACTCCGGGAGGACCCCAAAAGATCATGGAATGCGGTCGCCCCGACTCAAAGGCTACCCGCAAAGGCTTACCAGACCCCACCAATTGAGTTTGTCCAACCAGGTCATCCAGAGAGCGCGGGCGCAAGCGCTCGGCTAGGGGGGCGAAATCACGTCGTTGAGATTGAAAAAGATCAGCATCAGAATGCGTCATTTTGATACTTGTGCACTACTGCAGTTGGATGAAATCTACCCCTTCGGGGGTTTCAAATTTGAAGGTATCGTCAGACAAAGAGGCATCGGGCTGAATATCTTGTAAAAGAATTTCTGTGCGCTGCCCAAATCCATCTGTAATGATTAATTGCTGGGGCAAACCATCTTCAAAGCCCATATCTACATGCTCAAAACCAGCCTCATCATCTTTAGGGCTGGCCCGCAGCCATACAAAACGATCATCTGCTGATTCATGTAGTGCCGCTGCATCCTCATCCTGTAAATCAAAAGCATTATCAATGCGTCGCGACCCAAATAAAATAGCAGCGGGTGAACTGCCTACAGTATCCTCTATCCCACGTTCGGTGGCTTGACTGAGGTCAGGATCATATTGAATAAGACGCTGGCCATCCGCGAGGACTAATTGCTCATAAGGCTTTTCCACCTGCCACAAAAATTGGCCTTTTTCGCGGTTAAAAGCAAAATGCCCGTCTTGTTTGGGCTGTGCCTGCCCGTCCGGAGAAAAGGTTTGTTGAGTAAAACGACCTTTAGCCTTTTGTACCCCTTTGATAAAGTTGCGCAGCTGTATACTGGCCGGACCCTGATGGCTGGCCTGTTCTTTGACGGTGCTGGCACTCACCGCGCTATCGGCATTTGCTGCACTTAAAGTACCCATCAGTGCCCACTGGCCTAAAGCAAGGGCACTGACAATCATTAGTTTCTTGAATAATTGCACGGCAACTCCCATTAGTGACGCATTAGCAATTAACACTGGCACGTGGCATCAACGCCTCATGGAGGCTCATAGAGCCATGCAAAGCGTCGATATTATTACGAGGCATCCGCATTATCACGTGGCGCTAAAATCTCTCGGGTTCCGTTAGATCGCATCGGCGAAACAATGCCCACCTGTTCCATTTGTTCGATAATGCGTGCAGCGCGGTTATAGCCTACCCGTAAATGGCGCTGCACCCCTGAGGTCGAGGCACGACCGCTTTCTAATACAAAGGCCACGGCCTGATCGTATAGTGGGTCAGATTCAGCATCGGCAAAGCCCGTGATGGGATTAACACCATCACCCGTTTCACCCGGCACGCCCCCTTCGAGAATACCTTCCACATAGTCAGGCTCGCCCTGCTCTTTAAGATATTCAACCACACGATGGACCTCATCGTCATCAACAAAGGCCCCGTGCACACGAATAGGTACCGATGTGCCCGGTGGCAAAAAGAGCATATCTCCCTGACCTAACAAGGTCTCGGCACCCGCTTGATCCAAAATAGTACGTGAATCTACGCGCGAAGATACTTGGAATGAAATGCGCGTGGGGATATTAGCCTTGATCAGCCCCGTAATCACATCCACACTGGGACGCTGAGTAGCCAATACTAAATGGATACCGGCAGCGCGCGCTTTTTGAGCCAACCGGGCAATGAGCTCTTCGATTTTTTTGCCAGCCACCATCATCAGATCTGCCAGCTCGTCAATCACGACGACAATAAAGGGTAGCTCGGAAAGTGGTTCAGGTTCGTCAGGGGTCAAGGAAAATGGATTAGGGATGGGCTCGTCTTTTTGGTTGGCCTCTTTGATCTTGTCGTTATAGCCTGCGAGGTTGCGCACGCCGAGTTTGCTCATGAGGCGGTAGCGACGCTCCATTTCGTTCACGCACCAATTAAGGGCATTGGCTGCTTGTGTCATATCCGTGACGACAGGTGCCAACAAGTGCGGGATCCCCTCGTACACACTCATTTCGAGCATTTTGGGGTCAATCAGAATCAACCGCACCTCATCCGCCTTGGCGCCATATAGTATGGACAAAAGCATGGCGTTAATCGCCACTGATTTACCTGATCCGGTAGTACCCGCCACCAGTAAATGCGGCATTTTGGCTAAATCAGTCACGACTGCTTTACCGGCAATCCCTTTACCCAGCACCAAAGTCAGTTTGGATTTACTGTCCTCATAAGCCTTGTCCCCAACAATTTCCTGGATACGAACCATCTGTCGTTTGGGGTTGGGCAGTTCCAAGCCCATCAGATTTTTACCCGGGATGGTTTCTACCACTCGAATATTGACCAAACTTAATGATCGCGCCAAATCTTTGGCCAAATTTACAATCTGGCTGCCTTTCACTCCTGTCGCCGGCTCAATCTCGTAGCGGGTAATCACAGGGCCCGAGCGAGCAGTTTCTACCGTGACCTTGACCCCAAAATCGGCCAACCGTTTTTCGATCAACCGGGCGGTGTATTCGAGTGTGTCCTCACTGACGACATCGGTCAGTGCGTCTGGCGCATCTAATAAATCTAACGGCGGTAAACCGGCTTGCTGCGGCGGACGTGATTTGCGGCCCGACTTAATAGCAGGAGTCGGCTCAAGGGTTGAAACCTCAATGGGCTTAGCGGTACCTGATGAGGTGGCTTGACTCGCTTTAGTGGCGCCAGTGGCGACCGCTACGGGCTCTACTGCTGCCTTTCTCTGCCCTGCACCAGACCCAACCTCGGCCCCAGCTGTTGCATCGGTTGACTGGTCAGATGCCAAACTGGGCTCGCGACGCTGTACTTCACTGGCTACCGAAACCGCGGACTCAGATAAAGACGGCTCACTGCGCTGCTCATCTGCTTTGGCTTGTGTGCGACGCGTGAACAAACCGCGTAATGTTTCCTGCAGCTTTTGGAGTGCGCTCTCATCTGCAGGCTGGGCTTTCTCAGTGTGAACGGGCTTAGAAGCGGCCTGAACTGCTGGCGCCTTTTTCTTGGTAGTAGGTTGTTTTTTTGCAGGCTTGGCGGCCTGAGCAGCCACGCGCTGGTCCCACCAGCCTTGCCCCCCCAACCAAATACGCTCTAAATAAAACCCCAGTTTTTCAGCAGTGTTCAGCCAAGAAAAGCCAAAGAACAGACTGGCTCCGATAGCCGCCCCAGCGATTAGCAAAAGCGCCCCCCCTTGGGAACCAAGATGGGTCACTAATAGTCTAAGGATTAGTTGGCCCAGTTGCCCACCGGGGCCTGCAGGCAATAAACTGCTACCTGTTGACCGTTGCATGGCCTCTAAGCCCATGCAACACACCAGCAGTAGTACAAAACCCGCTGCGACCTCCCATTTCACACGGGGCAATTCCTGAGCATTTTTGTTTTGAGGTAATACAATATGCGTAAGGCGATGAAAACCAGCCACTACTCGGGTGAGCAACAAAATCACCCACAGCCAAGCGCTGTACCCAAAAAAGAAATACAAAAAGCTGGACACATTGGCCCCAAAGGTGCCCCCCTTGTTTTTAATGGAACCGGCATGTAAAGATTGTGTCCAAGAGGGATCAGCAGGGTCCCAGGTGCTCAGCACCAAACCCAGCCAAGCGGCCAGCACGACAAACAGCAGCCAGCGCGCCTCGCGCACTAATGACGAGACCCGTAACTGCAGTGCTGATGGACCGTTACGAACGTTTTTTGAAGAGCGATTTGATGTTGCAGGTATTCTAGCCATAGACACATTATAATTGGCTGATGCTATTTTTTTGGAAAGTTAAAAGATGTCTGATACAAAA
>DATGTW010000110.1:0-4225 GCA_035301625.1 Paenalcaligenes sp. | reverse complement strand
TTCGGGGTCAAGGAACTCCTCTGCAAAGACAGCAGGCATGGCAAATATAGCCAACAGCATTACCCCCAATGCCCACCGACTCAGAGAACACAACCGCAATGCCCGCCCGATCACCTCAAATCCCATACCGGCACGCGCCTTTGCAGCAGGAGAACTCAACATACAACGTCCTTTAAACTTGAATCTAAATAATTACTGACCATCTTCCCGGGTGCAGTCTTTAACCCATTCGATATAAGCATCCAGACCTGCAATCACCGGCAAAACAATAATCTCGGGAACCTCATACGGATGAATGGACTTGATATGCTCCATCAGCGCCAACACACGTGCCCCGGTCGTCTTGAAAGTGATGGGCACCTCTTGGGCGCTTTCCAGCGTATCTTGCCACATATACATAGACAACGTAGGCTCACCAAGGTTCACACACGCTGCCAACCCCTGCTCTACAGCCTTATGCGCAATCCGCTTGGCTAACAACTCACTCGGGGCATTGGCAACCACCAATACTACTTGGTCAGCTGACTGGGTATTGAGTTCCATCAGACACTCCTTTAAGTACAAATGATAGGTCCATCCAGCTTAACATTTGATTGACACTTCGATGCTATGAGCTTGATTTTAATCAGCCTATTACTTAAAGAAATGAGATATTATAAAAAGATGGATAGAGGGTATTAACCATGATTTATTAACTCCATCCGTGCGAAATCATTCATGCCCACAGGAGGTGCACCATGACAATGATGAAAGCCGCAGCATTTATTGAAAAAAACCGCATTGAAATTGTGGAAAAACCCATCCCAGACATCGGCCCTAACGATGCATTGGTCAAAATCACCACCACAACCATTTGCGGCACCGACGTCCACATCCTAAAAGGAGAATATCCGGTAGCACCCGGCCTGACCGTCGGCCACGAACCCGTTGGCATCATTGAAAAATTGGGCAGCAACGTCCGCGGCTACGAAGAAGGCCAACGCGTTATCGCCGGCGCCATTTGCCCCAGCTTTACCTCATACCCCTGCCAAGACGGCGTCCCCTCGCAAGATGGCTCATACCTGCCAGACTGTCCCGGACACGGCTACAAAGCCACTGCAGGCTGGCGCTTTGGTAACACCATCGACGGCACCCAAGCAGAGTATGTGCTCGTCCCCGATGCCCAAGCCAACCTGGCCCCCATCCCGGACGGACTCAGCGACGAAGCCGTTCTCATGTGCCCAGACATCATGTCCACAGGCTTTGTAGGCGCAGAAAAAGCCCACATCAAAATTGGTGATATCGTCGTCATCTTTGCCCAAGGCCCCATCGGCCTATGCGCCACCGCCGGAGCCCGCTTACGCGGGGCCAGCCTAATCATCACCGTTGACGGCAATGACGACCGCCTGGCCATTTCCAAAGACATGGGGGCTGACGTCACCCTCAACTTTAAAAACTGTGACGTCGTCGACGAGGTCATGAAACTGACCGGCGGCCGCGGTGCTGACGCCAGCATCGAAGCCCTGGGCACCCAACTGACCTTTGAGCAATCCCTGCGTGTGCTCAAACCCGGCGGCACCCTATCGAGTCTGGGCGTCTACGCCGAAGATCTGGTCATCCCGGTCGATGCCTACGCCGCGGGCATTGGCGACTACCGTATTGAATCTGCTCTTTGTCCGGGTGGCAAAGAACGCATGCGTCGTTTGCTGAACATCGTCGAAGCCGAGCGCTTTGATTTCACCAGCCTCGTCACCCACGAATATAAACTGGACGATATCGTTGAGGCGTACGACCTGTTTTCCAACCAACGAGATGGGGTTTTGAAAATTGCAATTAAGCCTTAATTAACTTGATTGTCGCTGTTTGTTCGTTTTGCCAGCTCTGAGCTGCCCCCCATTACTGGGGCAGCGACCTGTGCTGCGTCGCTCTGCAGGAGTTGTTTTTTGATATCTCGCTGCGCTCGGAACATCTGCAAAACAATTCCTTCCGAGCGTCTTAAACTGACGGCTTGTGGAGCAGCAAGCTTTTGTATTGCTATTGCTCAGAACACTTACAAAGCAATTTTCTCTGATTTTCATATAATGAATCCGTTGGGTAGGCTAAAAACTGCCTATCCAAATCCATGTAAATCATTAGGCTATCTACAAATTAATTTGTATATTTGTGATGTGCGCGCTAATAAATTAAAGAGGTGCCGGCTATGAATCAAAAGCAGATTCTAGATACATTCAAGGCTATGGGTTTACCACTTAAAGACAGAGGTATTCAAGAAATAACTGAAAGCAAAAAAGCTTTAATTGCAGAGTATTACGGCATCCGCAATAAAGAAAATTATAAAACAATTACTAGCGGCGGAACTAGATATTCGCGCCGTGTTTTACAGCACTAACTGCTGCTCAATCGCTCTGCAGGGGCTGAATTTTATTTCTTTTTCACGTTGAGGCGTTCCAGATTTTCTACCATGTCCAGGGCAGAGGTTTCTGGGGTGATATCTTTGTCGATTGCCAGGATTTTGCCATCAGTATCGATGTAGTAGGTGTGGCGTTTGGCGTAGCCTTTGTCGTGAAGGACTCCGTAGGCTTTGGCGACGCTTTTATCTTCGTCGCTCAGTAGCGGAAAGTCGGCCCCGGTTTCTTGGGCAAAGCCTTTATTTTCTTTTAACGGGTCGACGCTGGCCATAAAGTAGCTGACGTCGTAGGCGCGTATTTTATCGCCATCGTCAGCCAGTGATTTGCATTCGATGGTGCAGCCATAGGTGTAGGCTTTGGGAAACCAGGCCAGGACGACGGCTTGCTTGCCACGGTAATCTGATAGTTGGTAGGTTTTGCCGTCTGATCCCGGTAGGCTAAAGTCTGGGGCCATGTCCCCGGGCTGTAGTGCATGTGCTACGGGCTGTAGGGCCATCATGAGTAAAAAACCTACTGACAGGGCAGTTGATTTGAGTGTGCGCCACATGTCGGTCTCCTTTTATTTATTCAATCACGCGCGGCATAGGATTTCGCCGTGTACGATAGACATCCAGCCGTCTTTTGCGGCGGCCCATTTTAACCATGCTGCGGATACGCGTTCCAAATCGGCGCGGGTTGCAATGCCTTGTTCGCATAGTTGCTGGGCTATTTTAGATTTCAGGATGCGCTCTGACCACATGCCGCCCCACCAATTGCGTGCTTCGGGGGTGGACAGGCACCATGTGCTCGAGGTCGAGGCGATGTCTGTAAATCCTGCCTGCTGTGCCCATGACAGTAGGTAGCGTCCAGCGTTGGGTTCTCCTGCATTGGCTCGGGCTGCTGTTTGGTACCATTGCATCCATTCATCCAGCTCGGGCAATTCTGGGTACCAGATAAAGCCTGCATAGTCACTGTCTCGTGCGGCGACGATGCCGCCGGGTTTGCAGACGCGTTTCATTTCCTTAAGTGCTTGTACCGGATCGTTGACGTGCTGTAGTACTTGGTGCGCGTGCACGATATCAAAGCTGTTATCTGCAAATTCTAATGCATGTACGTCGCCCAGAACAAAGTTTACGTTGTCCAGGCCCTGCGTTTTGATTTCCTCGCGTGTGAGTTCCAGTGATTCTGGCGTGAGTTCTAATGCCGTAACTTGTGCAGGGGTAACTCGCCCGGCGATATCTGCGGTGATTGTGCCGGCACCTGAGCCGACGTCCAATACGCTTTTGCCCGAGATTAATTCGCTGGATAAATACTGAGCTGAGTTTTCAATGGTGCGATTACTATGCGAACGCAATACTGATTGATGGTATCCGTGGGTATAGCTGGGGTCTTGGGAATTCATTTTATTACTCGATCTTAGTTGCTCTTGATTCTAATTGGTAGTTTATTAAACAAAAAAACCGACCTTGCATAAAGGTCGGTTTAAACTTGTTAGAACGGTAGCGAACAATTAATCTTCGCTGTCGTCCTCGTCGAAATCGACTTCTGGGCGATCGACTAGCTCCATGAATGCCATGGGTGCATTGTCATTGGTGCGAAAGCCCATTTTCAATACGCGTGTATAACCACCATTACGCTCTTGGTAGCGAGGGCCAAGCACGTCAAATAGCTTGGTCACGGCATCGCGGTCGCGCAAACGGGAAAATGCCTGGCGGCGATTGGCTACGGTGGGGTTTTTAGCCAAGGTGATCAAGGGCTCGATCACGCGGCGTAGCTCTTTAGCCTTGGGCAGGGTGGTTTTAATGGCCTCATGCTTGATGAGTGAGACCGACATATTTCTGAACATCGCCAAACGATGG
>DATGTW010000109.1:0-11638 GCA_035301625.1 Paenalcaligenes sp. | reverse complement strand
GCATGAATATCTTGCTTCTTGCTTTACAAGAAATCCGGATTGGCCTACGTAATCGTTTAGTCATTGCTACGACTGTAGTCTTGGGGGCCTTGGCATTGTCACTGGTATTACTGGGCAGCGCTCCGACCGGATCGGTCAAGGTGGATGCTTTGGCCGTCGTCGTGGTGAGTCTAACCAGCCTGACTATTTTCTTGGTGCCCTTGATTGCTCTGTTACTTTCCTTTGACACCATTGTAGGCGAGCACGAACGCGGCACTTTGATGTTGTTACTGTCCTATCCCATTTCTCGTTGGCAAGTCATTGTGGGCAAGGTCTTAGGTCAAACTGCGATTCTGGCCATTGCTACTTTGATTGGCTATGGCTGCGCTGGAGTCGCACTATGGCTACAAGGAGATTTTGTCGCTAGTTCCATTGATGCTTTTGCCTATTTGCTCCTGACCTCAGTGTTACTTGGTGCGGCATTTATTAGTATTGGTTGCTTGGCCAGCGCTCTGGTGCGCGAGCGAGCTACCGCTGCAGGCTTGGCAGTGGGTGTATGGCTGTTTTTTGTCCTTATTTATGATACGGCAGTACTTGGTCTGCTAGTGGCCGACCAAGGACAAACCATCGGTCAGCGAGCTTTGGATGTCTTATTGCTGCTCAACCCCACCGATGCTTTTCGGCTATTCAACATGACAGCCACGGAAAGTGTCTCGGTCTATAGCGGGATGGCTGGCCCCGGGGACAGCAGCGCACTGCCACATGGTGTCTTTTTACTGGCACTAATTGCCTGGATTATCGTACCGCTGATTTTAGCCATTATTGCTTTTCGCCGGAGAGCTGTATGATTAAAAGATTTTTATTCTTGTGCTTTTCATTAATTTTGGGACTGGGGCTGATTGCTTGTTCGGAGCAACCCACAGAGGTCGAAGTCCCCATCGCAATGCAGGCACCTGATGATGCGACAGGCTATTACTGTGGCATGCTGCTGCCCGAACACGAAGGGCCAAAAGGGCAAATCCATCTGGCCAGCCGCGAACAGCCCATCTGGTTTACCTCGGTACATGACACCATTGTTTTTACCCGCTTACCCGAGGAACCACGCGATATCACAGCTGCCTATGTACACGACATGGGCCAAGGCAATGATTGGGATAATCCACGCGATTTATGGGTTGAGGCTCATGATGCCTGGTTTGTCATTGGCAGTGAAAAACGCGGCGGTATGGGCATGCCCGAAGCCGTGCCTTTCTCCATTGCCGCAGACGCCGAGGAATTTATCAACAAATACGGTGGTGAGATCGTCCGTTTGGATGAAATCCCTGATGAGTATTTCAGTGGATTAAGCGAGGGCGGAGCCCATCACGATATGGACATGTTGATGGATATGGACGACCCACTACCCCATTAATCCTCCCAATGGGTTGGGGTAGTGTTCATAAGTCCCTACACGTCTTCAGAATGACCATCTGGACTGGTCATGTATTTAAATAGTTTTCAAAATGACACGTAATGAGGCCATCATGGTGCAGCCGATACACTCCCGTCGCCGTTTTCTGACCATCGCTGCCGCAGCTGGTGTTGCTGCAGCTGTACCCCGCTGGGCTTGGGCCAGTACAAAACTACCCATCAGTGATTGGCGGGGAACTGCACTGGGTGCGCCTGCTTCGATGCGTTTGGTACATCCAGATCGCGCTCAAGCCCAACGTGCAATCACAGCCTGCGTGGATGAAATCGCTCGGCTAGAGCGTATTTTTAGTCTCTACCAAGGTAATTCTGACTTACGGCAATTAAATGCCACGGGTGAATTAGCGCATCCTGCACAAGAATTAGTTGAAGTCGTCGCATTTGCCTTGCAATTAGCACAACAAAGTAAAGGATATTTCGATCCAACAATACAGCCTCTATACGAACTGTACGTTGAGCATTTCCGCGACTCGGCAACACATGCCGCCGGACCCTCTGAGCAAATACTGGAACAGGCGCTAAGCAGAGTAGACCACGGTGCAGTCACCTTAGACAATGATCGTATTCGTTTTCAACGTCCGGGTATGGCCATCACCCTGAACGGAGTCGCTCAAGGCTACATCACTGATCGTATAGCCCATTTACTGACCGAGTACGGTTTTGAGGATATTTTGATCGATGTAGGAGAAATACGGGCCAATGGACGTCGTTCTGATGGGCGCGCCTGGAAAGCTGCAGTCGCCGATCCACGTGACACTGATGGCACCGATCAACATCTATTAGCGCTCGAGTTAGGCAAACCCAGTCCGGCCCTGGCGACCTCGTCAGGTTTTGGTAGTCCATTTTATGCTGCCTCAGAAACTGGCCAGCTGCCTGACTTTCATCACCTGCTAAATCCACACACTGGGCAAAGCGCAGCACAATACCATAGTGTTTCTGTCATGGCCCCCAATGCCATGCTCGCAGATGGGCTCTCGACAGCACTCACTGTCCTACCCAGAACTCTAAGCCAATCGCTGCTCGACCAATGGGCACATACTCAGGCCTGGTTGCTGGACCCCCAAGGCGAACTCATTGAGTTAAAAACCACCACCTAGGCTATTTTTATTCAACACCTTCGACCCATCCGAGCTTTTCTTGTACCTGTGCTGTAAATACGTAACGGTCACGGCCTGCCTTTTTAGCTGCATACATGGCTTTATCGGCATTACGCATCAAACCCTCAACATCACCGTCATCCAACGGGTAAACGGTGATCCCCATGCTCGCACTGACCTGCACCACATGCCCTGCCACCGTGATAGGTGCACGGGCACGGCTCAAAATACGTTCGGCAACTTGTTTGGCATCATCAACATTGCGCAGAGTATTCAAAATCACCACAAACTCATCGCCCCCTAATCGAGCCACAACATCATTAGGCCGTACGCACTCCTTAAGACGCTGAGCCATGATGACAAGTAAATCATCCCCCGCATCATGACCGTGAGTGTCATTGACTGCTTTGAAATGATCCAAATCCAGAAAACAAAGCCCAAACCAATGCTTATCGCTATCAGCGTTAACGATGGCCTGCCGTAATCGTTCAAAAAGTAATGCCCGATTAGGTAACCCTGTTAGCAAATCAAAATGAGCACGTTTTTCTAGTGTTTGTTGCAAACGTTTTTGCTCTGTCACGTCAGAAAAAACACTGATGTAATTTGTAATGTTGCGCTCATTGTCATAAATCACATTTACAGAAAGGGCAATGACATAGTTACGCCCTTCTTTGTGACGGTTCCAAAACTCGCCCTGCCACTGCCCGGTGCGTTGTAACGTCTTCATCATGATTTTTCGCATGTGTTCGTTTCGATTGCCCGAACGCAGCATTTTAGGATGCTGATCAAGCACCTCTTGGCGCGTATAACCAGTAATCTGAGTAAAGGCGGGATTCACATCAATGATGCGCTTATTTTCATCACAAATCATCACGCCTTCCAGAGTATTCTGCAATACACTGGCTGCTAATCGCGTCGTGCGCTCAGCCTCTAACTCTGTACTGATATCCTGTTTGATGCTCACGTAGCCTGTGATTTCCCCTTGATTATCCACAAGTGGACTCACAATAGAGCGCTCATGATAGATCTCACCACTCTTACGCCGATTGATAAAAACCCCGCGCCAAACTTTACCCGCGGTGATGGTCTCCCACATTTCCGTATAGGTTTCTCGCGGGGTCAGACCCGACTGCAACATCTGCGGATTATTGCCAATAACCTCATGGCCAAGATAGCCCGTGATGCGATAAAACTCTGGATTGGCATACTCTATACGCGCTGTTGGCGAAGTAATCACAATACTGGATGGGTTTTGTTCAACGACTAATGACAGCTTGCGGATTTCTTCCTCATGAGCTCTTATTTGTGATAAATCAGTGAATACCACTACATAGTTACTCAGCTCATCGGTAGCGTTATAAATCGCATTCACCATGAGCCATCCAGTCACCTGCTGTCCGTCTTTGCGGCCGAGTGTGACCTCGCCCTCCCAGTTATTATGGGGTTGCAGCGCTTGTAATATTTTAGAGCCATCCGGAAAAAATTCCCCCAATGCTTGCCCTTGGCATTCTGTTTGAGAAAATCCAGTTAACGCTGTGAAAGCCGGATTTACCTTTGCGACGTGCCCTTGCCCATCTAGGATTACGATCAAATCACTGCTATGAGAGAAAACAATAGCAGCTTGGTTGCTTTCCTCGAATAAGTCTTCACTTTCACGTAAAGAACGCCGTACCCGATAGGTCAATGTGCTCGTCACCAGCAAAATAAGCACCAGCATCAAAGCAGTCAGCGCCCATAGCGAGCGCGCCCCCTGCGTCCAATCCTCCAGCACATCGGTGCGTTCAATTTCAGAATACACAAACCATGGGTAGCTATTAGAGGTTCTGTAGGCTGTTAATCGTGGCTGCTCTCCTGAGTCATTACGAAGCTCTTTGCCCATATGATGAAAAAAAATCTCATTTAGCTGTTTCTGATCAAAAAACGACAGGCCTGGCTGGTCTTGGCTACGAGTGGAAAAAAGCAGCACACCATCGCTGTTGTAAATGTGGTGAACCATTCCATCCGCAAGCTCTCCATAAGTCGCCAAATTAATAAAATAATCACTGCTCACAGCAGCTAACAATTGCCAATCCTCGAGACCTGGCACCACCATCATGACAGGCACAAAACTCAAATCATCAGCCTGCGCCCCATTGAGCTGTACAAATGGCTTGCTATGCGCAAAGTCGCGTCCCAGCCATGGCTGACCAAAGCGCAAAAAACCAGGCGCATGCTCTGCCGCCAACTGCGGTAATAATCCACCCAGCTCTGGGCTTTTACCGATATTTTGTAGCCGGGTGCTCAGCTGTATCACTCCAGAGCCATCGACCAAAGACAATGACCGCACAAAGGGTAGCTTGCGCTGCACATTAAACAAAGCATCGTAGAGTTGCCACGGATTTTTATCCACCCCTGGATACTCATTGGCCAAATTGCCTAAATGCATCCGCAGCAAATCGAAACTATGAGTCAGACGGTCTTCTAGATTATGTGTTTGCACATGCAAGTGATTTTGCATGTTTTTCAATGCCTCTTGTCGTAGCTCGCGGCTGATGAATAGAACTGCACTGACAACGGCCACTACCAAAAGCACCTGCAAAAACACTAATAACTTGACAGAGCCCTTAGCCAAGCGCCGCTGATACCCATGAGACTGAGTTTGCGTTGTTTTATTGTTCATTATGAGGTTCTGTATCCAGCACTACCGCAGAATCCAGGCGAAACTTGGTGGCAACCTCCAAGAGTCGGCCATCCTCTTTGATAGAGCGCATAAACTCATCCAGCCTTTCCAACCAAACAGGATCGTTGGGTTTGACTGCCCAAGCGTAATAAATCAGATGAAAAGTTGAATCTGGCTCGATTCTTTGCGCCCAATCGGTGGTTTCCAACATGCGCAAAGAATAGGGGAAATCACTGACAAAAGCGTCTGCACGCCCGGAGAGCACCTCGGTCTCGCGAGTTTCGGGAAAATCTGGAGCCACTAAAGTGGCGTGCTGTAGCCGCTGCTTCATCACCGGCTCATGCCAAGTACCTTTGGCAACCGCCAATACATTGCCTGGTTGATCCAGATCGGCCCACTGGCGGATACGTCTGTTGCTTTTGGTGGTAATGGCCACTACATCACTAACCAAATGCGGCTGTGTGAACGCTATTTGCTGCTGTCGGTCAGGCGTAATACCCACCGCAAACATCGCTACATCACAGCGCTCTTTGAGCAAATCGGGAATCAAACTAGCAAAGGAGCTATCGACAAACCTTGGCTGCACACCTAATTCTTGAGCCAGCATCTGTGCTAAATCAATATCCAATCCACTGAGCTTTTGCGTGCGCGGGTCGCGGTATGAGATGCTGTAATACTCGGGCCACACGCAGACCTGGAGCTGTTGGCGGTCTTGAATGAGCTGGAGCCTGCTAACCTGCTCTTGCGCAGCCTGCACAAACATTCCCACTGGGTTTAAAAAAAACAGGCACAAAACTATAGCGCCTACTATTTTTCTTATCATTACAGCCTCTTATAAGCCATTTGGTCAAAACCCAGGCACGGGCACGTTAGGCCTGTTACAGGTTGTAGAATAATACCGCATAGACTAAGGGCGCACCACCAACTCGACCCCTAATTCTTTGACAGTATCTATTTCCTGAGTATATTGCGCCGTGCCCCGCGCCACTAATGGCAGATCGTTATGGGTTTTATGGTCTGTAAACATCACCCAGCGCGTCGCCTCATCCTGAATGGGCATGCGGTCCAGACTATGCCAAGTATGGGCATGCAATCCATAGCCCACACTGCCATCCAACAGGAATGCTCGTAACCCATCCTGGTTGGGCGTGGAATGTTCATCAGCAGCGCGCCCCACAATCAATACCGCGGGCCCCCCTCCTGCAGGCATAAATACCTGGCTAAGTTCAGTGTGCTTTTCAAGCCTGTTAATCACCAAAGGCCGCGGTTCGGTTTCAATCAAAAACATACGCAGTGTATCCCCTTGAAAGGGAAACTCCCAGCTACGAGTACCGCGAACACTATCCTCAAAATCAGGAGTACGTGGCTGAGGCTCAAATAAAAAGCCAAAGGGGGCAAAAGCATCTGCAGTTAAAGGTTCGGGGGTTAATACCTGTTGTGGCATCGGTCACCTCATCAGTGTTAAGCATACAAAGAGAAATTTATCATCAATAGTCATGGGGCATTTTATTTATATGCCCACAACCCCAAGACTAATTATAAGCCGTTATCCCTAATACAACCCCACCATTAACCCGAATACGTTTATAATCAATTACCTGGCTAAAAGCTCTTTCCATGACAGGATTTTATTTGTGAATGCCCTGATATGAATGCCTGGATGGCCCGTGCGGGCAACTACTACAGCCTGGTGGCTGTTTTTCTCTTTTGTGCTTTAGCACTGATTGTGCCCAGCGGTTACTCAGTGGGGTCAGCCCTACTATTGGGTGGGGGCTTAGTCTGCCTGCTTTGTCAGCCCGGATTGACCCGACAACTGCAACGCGATGATTACTGGCTTTTAACTGTTTTCCTTTTTTATGGGCTGGTCGGTGTATTTAATGTCCTTTATCACGGCGAGTCGAGTCGCTACTTTGATAAACCAGCCCGATTTTTACTGGCCCCGTTGGGCTTATTCCTGCTGATTCGTTTTCGTCCCTGTATCGAGGCTTGGTGGGCAGGTGTTGCCTTTGGTGGTATTACCTCGGGCCTGTGGGCTATTGAACAAAAATTTTATTTGCATATGGAGCGCGCCACTGGGCACACCAATGCCATTCAGTATGGCAACTTATCCATGTTGCTGGGATTATGGTGCTTGGCAGGCCTAATGTGGGCACGCCAACGCGAGCGCCATCGGCTGTGGTGGATGCTTTTTCTAACTGCAGGTGCCCTTTTGGGAATCACAGCCTCTTTATTATCCGGCAGCCGAGGCGGTTGGGTCGGCCTGCCATTGGTCGTTTTGGTTTTTTACCGTGCTTATTCGGATCAAATTAATAAAAAGCTACAGTTGCTATTGGCACTGGTCCTGATTGGTGGCGCTGCTGCCATTTATTTAACCCCTGAGCTTGGTGTGCAGCACCGTGTCCAGGAAGCCTATAGCGACATCCACGCCTATTGGTTTCAAGATAACCCCGTGACCTCCATCGGCCAGCGATTTGAGATGTGGCACGCAGCCGGGCAGTTGATCCAAGAGCGCCCCCTCATGGGTTGGGGTGACTCTGGTTATCATCGCGGCATACAATATTTACTGGCTCAAGGGCGTGCTCATCCCGCAATCGAGCATTTCACCCAACCTCATAACGAGATTTTGAATTATGCCGCTAAATACGGCATTCCGGGCCTGCTGGCTTTATTTTTTATCTACGCCTTGCCCTTGAAACTATTTTCGTCTGGATTGCAACACCGCTGCCAAAACCAACGGGCGACTGCTGTCGCTGGAACCTTGCTAGCTGTTAGTTTTATTGATTTTGGACTAACACAGGCTTTTCTCTCACACAACAGCGGAACGATGGTCTACGCTTTTGGTACAGTTTTTATTTGGGGGCTATACCGTCATCAAAAGCAGTTGACTTGAGCCATATCAAAGCCCTATTTAGCGTTATGATTTACATTAAAAGCGTGGGTATGGGATAACAACCTTAAACACTCACGTTTTGGCTAGAAAGCGTCCTCGGCCACACCATTTCGGTGTGGCCTTTTTTTTTGTTTGCGTGATAAGCAGTATTTATTTTATAGATGTCCTGATGCCGGGATTTGTGCCAAAAAATCCCATAGCTCGGGGGCCTGCGAATGAGCAACATTAAAACGCATCCAACCATAATCATCCCCTTGGGGATAAAAATAAGATCCCGGGGCCAGCCATATACCTGCCTGTAAGGCCTGTTGTGTTAACTGCATTGTGTTGGTGATACGTGCCCGCACCAAAGCCGGTAAGCGCGCCCATGCAAATAGTCCTGCATAAGGCTGCGCCCATACTTGCATTCCTAGTGCCTCACATTGCTCGTAAAAATGGTGATGCGCCTGCATTAATTTTGTTTGCATGGTACTCACGTGTTGTTGGTAACGCCCTGAGCTGACGACCTGGTGCACCAATCGCTCCATCAGCTCAGGGGTGGTCAACCCCAGTGCCATTTTGCGGCTGGCCAATGCCTCTATCAGGGCCGCACTGCCTACTACATACCCTACCCGCGTCGACGGTGCAATGCTTTTAGAAAAGCTGCCTACATAAATGACCTGTTCAACCCCGCCCATGGCGGCCAACACAGGTGCTTGCCCGGCAGCCAATAATCGCGAGACATCATCCTCCAGGATTTGTACCCCATGGCGTTGCAGCAAACCCAGCAATTGAAAAGCCTGCTCAAAACTTAAACTACTGCCGGTTGGATTATGCAATATCGGATTGGTAAAAAATAGCTGTGCCGGATGCTGTGTTAATAGCTTTTCTAAAACCTGCAAATCAAAACCTGAAGCACTGCGCGGCACACCAACGACCTTTATCCCGTGCATGCGCAGCATGGATAGGACATTGGCATAACATGGTACCTCGACCAATACCGTATCTCCTGGCTGTAACAACGCACCCAATACCAAATCCAGTGCCTGCGTCGCCCCTTGGGTCAACAGTATTTGCTGTGTGTTGACCTGCAATCCATACTGCGCCAAATGCTGTGCCAAAAACTCCCGTAATGGAAAGTACCCATAAGGATGCCCATAACCACTGAGCTGTCCCAACGGCACTCGCGTCAGACTACGCAATGCAGTGTCCAGTCCCGAACGTCGCAACCATTCGGTAGGCAGCCAACCACAGCCGGATTTAATAGGGATGGAATGATCAGCAAATACATCCTCCAAGAGCCAACGCTCGCCAACTTTGGGCGGCTGCCAGGACTGTACGTCTGCTGCCCCTGACTGAGCCTGCGAGTCATTATGAAAGCCCATTCCAGGCGGCACAGGCGCGACCCAGTACCCCGATCCGGGTCTGGAAAACAACCATCCTTGGGCAACCAAGCGTCCATACGCCTGAGAGACCGTATAGGGACTGATCGCATGAGTACGCGCGAAACGCCGTATTGATGGTACTGGACTACCCGGAGGCAAAATACGTTGTTGAACTGCGCGCTGCAGTGCTGCAATGACCTGCTCTACCAAAGTAGGGGCAGGGCACTGTGCGCTACCACGTTGCGGTTCAAATAATTGCATTTCCATGAAAACCAACCAGTACAGTTCTTTATAATTGAGCAATACAGTTTAGCCTTTTTATGCCCACTGTGTATTCATAAAGCACCTCTAAAGGCTGCACAATAAACTCATAGCAAACCCATTCAAACCGGTTCAGAGCAGTTAAAACAAGATTTAAACAGTTTTAGGAGCACACTATGAGCAGCAATCAGCGACCTGATCTATCGCATCTTTGGATGCCTTTTACCGCTAATAGACAATTTAAAAAAGACCCGCGATTACTCGTCGGCGCCAAGGGCATGTACTACACCACCGCAAATGGACAACAAATCCTGGATGCGACCTCAGGGCTTTGGTGCGTCAACGCTGGCCATGGTCGCGAGGAAATCAGTACAGCCATCGCCGAGCAGACTCGTACTTTGGACTATGCGCCCAGCTTTCAAATCGGTCACGAGGATTCTTTCCGCGCCGCCAAAGCCGTCGCCAAGTTAATGCCCACCGGTCTGGATAGGATCTTTTTCACCAACTCAGGCTCAGAAGCCATAGATACCGCCCTGAAAATCGCCATTGCCTATCATCGCGCGCGCGGCGATGCCCAGCGCACCCGCCTGATTGGTCGCGAACGAGGCTATCATGGCGTTGGTTTTGGCGGGATTTCAGTCGGGGGCATCTCTAACAACAGAAGAAATTTCTCGAGCATGTTGCTGCCGCATGTCGATCACTTACCCCATACGCACAACCTACAGGAAAATGCCTTTAGCCGTGGTCAGCCTAAATGGGGGGCACATCTTGCTGATGAATTGGAAAATATCATCGCATTGCATGACCCCAGTACCATTGCGGCTGTCGTTGTCGAGCCAATGGCTGGCTCTACTGGCGTGCTTGTACCGCCCAAAGGCTACTTGGAGCGCCTACGAGAGATCACTGCCAAACACGGTATTTTACTAATATTTGATGAGGTGATTACAGCTTTTGGCCGCTTGGGGTACAACACTGCCAGTGAAATGTTGGGCATCACACCCGATCTAATCACATTGGCCAAAGGCATCAGTAATGCTGCAGTTCCGGCCGGTGCCGTAGCTGTACATCGCGATCTACATGATGCGATCGTCGAAGGCAGTGGCAGTGGCATCGAGTTTTTCCACGGATACACCTACTCAGCCCACCCACTGGCCACTGCCGCAATCTTGGCGACCTTGGATATCTATGCCCGCGAAGAGCTATTTACACGCGCCCGAAAATTATCCCCCTATCTGGAAGAGGCCGCACATGCACTACAAAGCAGCCCCCATGTTATGGATATCCGCAATATCGGTTTGGTTGCAGGAATCGAACTAACACCCCGCCCTGATGCCCCTGGTGCTCGTGCTGCCGAGGCCTTTGAAAAATGCTTTGACCGTGGCGTTCTGATCCGTTATACCGCTGATACCATCGCCATTTCACCACCGCTAATCGTCACTGAGGAAGAGATTGACCACATCTTTAATACCTTAGCCGAAGTCTTGGACACCATTGATTAAAAACATGGTCTCACCTCTTAAATAATTAACAGCTATTAGCTTATAATGGATGGTGATACGCGCGTCATTTTGAACGCGCTGCTGACATGGATAAATTTGAATGCTTGTCATCACCATTCTGGGGGCCTTGGTGGGCCTGGTATTAGGTCTGACAGGCGCCGGCGGGGGAATCCTGGCGGTGCCTGCTTTAGTTTTGGGTATGCAGTGGTCCATGACACAAGCTGCTCCCATTGCCCTCATTGCTGTCGGATTGGCAGCCGTGACCGGCGCTCTTGATGGCCTGCAAAAACGCCAAGTCCGCTACAAGGCCGCAATCCTCATGGCCATCGCTGGTGCATTGACGGCTCCAATAGGCATTGCGCTGGCGCACCAACTATCCGACACACTACTGATGTTTTGCTTTGGTGCATTGATGGTCTTGA
>DATGTW010000108.1:0-16878 GCA_035301625.1 Paenalcaligenes sp. | reverse complement strand
TAATTGGCGATATAATTTGAACACAACAAAGCCCAAGTGCTGGACTTGGGCTTTTTATTAGGTTACTGCGATTTAAGGTAGGCCGCGCATGACAAAGATTGTACTTTTCGAAAATATTCACCCTAGCGCGAGCGAGGTTTTCAACTCGGCAGGGTTCACTAATATCAAAACTTTTCCTTCGGCACTGGTTGGGGATGACCTGCTTAATGAGGTCAAGGATGCCACTGTCATCGGGATTCGCTCTCGCACCCAACTCGAGGAAAAGGTTTTAGAGCACGCCAAAGCCGCCCGCGTGGTGGGTTGCTTTTGCATTGGTACGAACCAGGTTGATTTGGATTATGCCATGCAAAAAGGGTTGCCTGTATTCAACGCGCCCTTTTCCAATACACGCTCTGTGGCCGAACTAGTGATCGCCGAGGCTATTCTCTTGCTGCGTCGCATCCCCGAGAAAAACACACGAGTCCATGCTGGGTTTTGGGATAAAACTGCCCAAGGCGCTTTCGAGGCCCGGGGCAAGACTTTAGGGATTATTGGTTATGGAAATATTGGTTCCCAGGTAGGAACATTGGCCGAATCCATGGGGATGAGCGTTAGCTTTTACGATGTTGAGGCCAAACTCCCTTTGGGGAATGCTAAATCATGCGCCTCGTTAGCCCAACTATTGGCTGATTCTGATGTGGTGACTTTGCATGTACCTGGTGGGGCTGAAACAGAAAATATTATTAATGAGCGCACGTTGGGCCAAATGAAAAAGGGCGCTATAGTCATCAATGCTTCACGCGGTACCGTGGTGGATATAGAAGCGCTCAATGCTGCACTCGAGAGCGAACATATCTCGGGGGCTGCTCTAGATGTATTCCCGGTTGAGCCCAAGAGTGTCGAAGAGCCGCTCGATAGCCCCCTTAAAGGCAAAAGCAATGTCATTCTGACGCCCCACATTGGGGGTAGCACCCAAGAGTCCCAAGAGAATATTGGGCGCGAGGTAGCCGAGAAGCTCGTATCCTATTTGCAGCATGGTGCGACCAAGAGCGCAGTAAATTTCCCCGAAATTTCTTATTTGCCTGGCACTGGCGCACAGCGCATCATTCATGTGCATAAAAACGTACCGGGTACCATGGCTGGGCTTAGCAATGTTCTGGCTGAGCATGGTTTTAATATCTCGGGTCAGCAACTGCAAACACGCTCAGAATTTGGTTATGCACTGACTGACGTTGACAAGCCTATTACCGAGCCTGTGCTCGAGGCGTTACGTGCATTGCCTGGGACATTGCGTTGCGAGACTTTGCCTGTATAAGGCCATAGTACACATTACATTTAGTTTGATAACCAACAACAAAGGGTGTCTCAATTTATTTTGAGACACCCTTTTTTATGGGGAAGCTTTATCGAATTGGATTTGGTATAGCGTTACGTTTTAATTCAAATCGGGGACTGCGCGGGGTTGGTAATTGAGCTCAGTGACGGGGTCATCAGGGTGCTGAGAAAACTGGTAGCCCATCCATAGGCTGCGAGCAATACGTTGAGCAAACATCCATGCCTGGGTACCCAAATCTTCTGGCATTTTTTGACATGTCAGACGGAAAAGATCCAGCCATTGGTGAAATAAATCTGCTGATAATTCAGGCAGAGCAGCGTGTTTTCCCATAGGTGAGCCTTTAAAACGGCCTGTTCTTAATAAGATAGATGACCAGAAATCCACCATGGTGGCTAAATGGTCATCCCAATCGACCACATGAGCATTGAAAATAGGCCCTAAATTAGGGTGTTTGCGAATTTGATCGTAAAAATGATTCACCATCACGGTGATATCATCTTCGGTAAAGGTACTGTTCTCTGTGCTCATAAATATCTTTCCAGCGGTTATGCTTTGCTCACTACCAAGTATTTACAAAGTTATAACAAGGCTTTTACCCCTCTCGAGCCCCGAGTATAATTTCTTTAAGATTTAAATAGCGATAAAATGCCTTGAAAGATCATGGGTATTTACACTCGTGACTTTATTTTCCAGGCAGTTTAATTAGGCAGTTTAATTTCAGGCAACTCAATATGAAAACGGAATTCTATCCCCTGACCGATGATCTCGTGGTAGCGGGTCAATTAAGCGCCGAGGATATGGCTCAGGTAGCCCAAGCCGGCTTTAAAAGCGTTGTGATTAACCGTCCCGACCAAGAGGGAGGGCCTTTACAGCCATCATCAGACCAGGTCATCGAGGCCGCCCAAGCAGCCGGTATGCAAGCAGTCTATCAGCCAGTAATTAGTGGCCAGCTCACGCTAGAAGACGCCGAAACTTTTTTGCAATTGCTCGAAACATTGCCCAAGCCCATTTTGGCTTATTGCCGTAGTGGAGGGCGTTGCACCAGTTTGTTTCATGCTGCGCAGACACTGCGCGAGCGGGACTGACTCAGGTTTCATTGATATTTATTAATAAAAAGATTGATCAGGCACAAATCTTGGACAGATTAAGTTTTTATTGTCAACGCTTTTGGATACAATAAAACTAGGCGTATGGGGTATGAATAGTAATTCCCACATATTTTGATAGTACCTGTATTGCCTATTGTGTATTCATCTTGGGGACGTTTATGTTTAAAAAAATACTGATTCCAACCGACGGTTCAAAACTTTCTGCACAGGCAGCTAATAAAGGGGTGAGTTTTGCCCGCCAAATTGGTGCTGAAATTGTTGCCCTGCACGTCACCCAGCCATTCGCTGCGACAGTGGGTTTTGATGGTATGGCTGCTGCTTATGCCATCACTGACGAAGATTACGAGCGTACAGCCCGCGAGCAGTCTAACAAATATCTGAGCGCAGTACTCGACCGTGCTGAAACCGCAGGCGTACCTGCCACATCGCGTAGCATGTCAAACTTTAATGTGGCAGATGGGGTGGTGCAGGCCGCCAAAGAAGAGAACTGCGATATGATTTTTATAGGTAGTCATGGTCGCAGTGGTTTATCGCGCTTATTGTTAGGTAGTGTCACCATAAAAGTACTTAATATTGCACCGTGCGCTGTATTGGTATACCGCGTCAAAGAGCCGACCGAATAAGCATTTGTGATAAGTTTTTAAAGGCGAGGTTTTAAAACCTCGC
Organism: Paenalcaligenes sp.; assembly: GCA_035301625.1. Classification (GTDB taxonomy): domain Bacteria; phylum Pseudomonadota; class Gammaproteobacteria; order Burkholderiales; family Burkholderiaceae_B; genus Paenalcaligenes. Next base: position 13,788 of record DATGTW010000108.1, on the reverse strand, counting down.
TTTTTTCATTCGGGGCTCATGTGCGGACAGCGTGATTAATGTATTGACTGCCATGATAGATATTGAATTTTTTCCCACGTGCAAAGCCCACCAAGATGAGATGATGGTCACGGGCAACCTTTACAGCCAGGCTCGTAGGTGCTGAGACTGCGACCAAGGCAGGAATCTGTGCCTGGATGGTTTTTTGCACCATTTCATAACTGGCACGGCTAGACACAACCGCAAAGCCATCAGCAGCAGTGCGTTCTTCACGAAGCAAGGCGCCAATGAGCTTATCAAGCGCATTGTGGCGGCCAACATCTTCACGGATAAGCTGTATTTCGCCTGTGAAATTGGCCCAGCCCGCCGCATGGGTAGCCCCTGTGCGCTGGCGCAGCGGCTGTTGTTGGGCCAAGGTATGCAAGGCATGCTCTATGGCAGCACTGTCCAGGTTAGGCGCTGGGGTAGGCAGGGGTTGTAACGCATGGTCCAGAGCCTCGAGCGATTCAATCCCGCATAGCCCACAGCCTGTTTGACCGGTCATGCGTCGCCGGCGCAGTTTGAGCTGTTGCATGCAAGCCGAGGCGATGGTGATATCCAACACATAGCCTTGGGGAGTATGGTGTACCTCGCAGTCGTAGATATCGCTGGGGCGACGAATAATCCCCTCGGTATACGAGAAACCATAGGCTAAATCTGTTAGATTCATCCCCGAAGCAAGCATGACTACATGGCTGGTGCCATTGTATTGCAATGCGACCGGAACCTCGCTGGCCAGGGTGTCAATATGCTCGTTGCATTGTCCCGAAGCGGGCCAGTACTGCTCTACCTGGTAGTGCTCTGTGGCGGCATCCAGTGCTGTTTCCACAGGTCTATCAGTATCAGGGCGGGTGGTTGATGTTTTAGGATAAGACATCAGTAGGTCTCTCTAATAAATAAAAGACAGGTACGCTCTATATAATGAGTCATTGTACTTGGAAAGGATGCACTATGTGTACTGCAGGGCAGTAGCTATTGAACGCAGTTGGGCAGTGGGTTAGGGCGACTTGTGGCTTAATAAGGTGTAGAATTTCAGTATCCGCCACAAGGGGATGTTGGTCTAATTAGCTGGTTTAGTTTAAGCTTTTAGTAACCAATAAGATAATAGTTATTTCATTAAACTGTAGCATCCACCAATATGTCTAAGCCTATTCGTATCGTACGTAATGCATCCCAGCACAGCAGTACCGTGCCAGCTGAGCTCGCACAGGACCAGTTTCAACGGCCTTTACGGGATTTGCGTATTTCTATCACTGACAAGTGCAACTTCCGCTGTACGTACTGTATGCCGCGCGAGGTATTTGGCCCTGATTATCCTTTCCTGTCCCACGATGAGTTGCTCAGTTTTGAGGAAATCACTCGTGTAGCTGCTATCTGTACGCGACTGGGTTTACGCAAAATACGCCTGACCGGGGGCGAACCTTTGCTGCGCAAAGATATCGAGGTTCTAATCGAGATGTTGTCTCGTTTGCGTACGATCGAAGGTGAACCCATCGAGATCGCGTTGACCACCAATGCCACTTTGCTTGAACAAAAGGCGCAAAGTCTTAAGGATGCTGGTTTAGAGCGTGTCACCGTGAGTCTAGATGCACTCGAGGACGAGCGCTTTCAGACCATGAGTGACAGCAAAATTGGGGTAGCGCGGGTATTGGCAGGGATAGAAAAAGCACACGAGGTGGGCTTGCGACCCGTCAAGGTAAACATGGTGGTGCGCAAAGGCTTGAATGACGATCAGATTGTCCCAATGGCCGAGTATTTCCGCGGTCGCAATCATATTCTCCGCTATATAGAATATATGGATGTAGGCAATACTAATGGCTGGAACATGAAAGAGGTTGTCACCGGTGCGGAAATCCTCGAGCGCATTTCAGCTCATTATCCTTTAGAGCCGGTTTCATCTAATTATCGGGGTGAGGTCGCCAGCCGCTATCGCTATACTGATGGACAAGGTGAGATCGGGTTGATTACCAGTGTCTCGCAGCCGTTTTGCGGTGATTGCACGCGCTTACGCCTATCACCCGAGGGCAAGTTTTTCTTGTGCTTGTTCGGCGGGCAGGGATATGACGTGCGCACCCACCTGCGTTCGGCAGCCAATGACGAAGAAATCGCGCAGTTTATCCGCCAAATGTGGGGGCATCGCGATGTACGTTATTCCGAATTACGTGGCCAGGGCATCATCGATGAGCAGGGGCCCAAAGTCGAAATGAGTTACATCGGGGGCTAAGCAGGTGATTCGTGTGCAGGATTTGACAGGCGCTATCTTGGCTGGTGGGCAAGCGCGACGCATGCAATCGCTACCCGTTCAGGAGGCATCAGCCACTTTTATGCCGTCTGATGATCAGCCTATTGACAAGGGCCTACTGCCCTTGCAAGAGCGCCCTTTGGTGGCGTGGCAGCAAAAGCGTTTGGCACCATGGGTCAATGAAATTATTGTCAATGCCAATCAAAATAGCGAGCAATACACCGCTTATGGGCGTGTCGTGGCTGATGACACTGATTTGCCTGCGCAGCAGGGGCCTTTAATAGGTGTGCTTAGTGTCCTGCGACATAGCCGAACGCCGTGGGTTGTAATAGCGCCTGTGGACAGCCCATTTTTGCCCACTGATTATGTGTCTCGGTTATTAGAGGCGCAGTCTTCTGGGCGAGGGCAGTTGGCTTATTATTGTCGTGCCCAGCGCGACTATCCTCTGTGTTTGTTGATCCACAGGGATACTGCCCAAGGGCTGGAAAAATATATCCAAAGTGGGCAGCGTCGTGTCATCCCTTGGCTAGAAAAAATACCTGCCGGGGTGGTTGATTTTGGTGCACAAGTGGATGCTCACTTTGCCAATATCAATACCCCAGCAGATTTTGAGGCGGCACGAAACCAGCTCTCTAGCTGGTCCAAAGCCTAAAGTCATAATAACGGACGATATCCCCATTTTTGACTTCTTGATCGGCAGGGATACGTGCTAAGCCATTGGCCCACGCTAATGAACTGATCATTGCAGAGCCCTGTTTGGGGTGCGGTATCAGCTGCAAGCGACCGTCACTTTTAGGGGTGGCCTGGACGCGTAAAAACTCATCTCTTTGTCCGTAAAAATTGCGGCTACTGTCCAAATAACCATACAGTACAGTGGGCAGTATCTGAGTACGTCCTTGTAGGCGGCGAATCAGTGGAGAAACCATCAACACAAACACAGCATAGGCCGAAACCGGGTTGCCAGGCAATCCAATCACAGGGGTCCGGCGCACTTGGGCCAAAGTCACGGGGCGACCAGGCTTCATGCGCACGCGCCATAGGTCCATCTGCCCGCCCATTTGCTCGATGGCGGGTTTGACGAAGTCTTTTTCACCTACAGAAACACCCCCTACAGTCAGAACTACATCGCAGGTTTCGGTCAGTTGTTTGAGGGCTTCCTGGATGCCCTCGATGGTATCGGGGGCATGGCGGCGAGCTACAGTTTCAGCGCCCAGTTCGTGAATCAAATCATCCAACATGGGAGTGTTGGAATTATAAATTTGGCCTTCACGCAGAGGTTTGCCTGGTTCGATCAGTTCGTCACCCGTACTCAAGATGCCGATCTTGGGCACAGGATAAACATCAATATGGGTAAACCCCTGTGCGGCTAATAAAGACTGATGCCTACTATTGAGGCGTTGCCCTTGGAGAATGATGGATTGGTCATTGGCCATATCCTCGCCCCGTAGGCGGACGTTAGCGCCCTGAGGGGGCAAGCGGTTGATTTCTACGGTGTCATTTTCCTCAGTGCAATGCTCTTGCATGACTACAGTATCAGCGCCCTCGGGCATTACACTGCCGGTAAATAGGCGTATGGCTTTTCCGGGCTCGAGCGGCATGGGCTCGTCGCCTGCGTAAATATGGTCTTGGATTTGCAAAGGGTGGTCTACGGTCACATCTTGGTGACGGACAGCATAACCATCCATTGCACTGTTATCTGCCGGAGGGATGTCCAGGTTTGCATACATCACTTGGGCATTGATACGTCCCAAGGCTTGGTCAACCGGGATGCGTTCAGAGCGCACCGGGACGGCAGCAGCTTGGATGAGACGATCTTGTGCAGAGTCAAAATCTAACATGTATATCACTCGGAAGATTTAAAGAATTAACCAGCGCAGTGGCGGGCAAAGTTGCAAGGAGTGGTACCCTCGTCAAGTTGGGGTTGGATGAGCTCGCGCCATGCTAATTTAGCAGCGCCTTCGGAGCCAGGAACACAGAAAATAACTTTATCATTGGCCAAGCCCGCTAGAGCCTCGGATTGTATGGCGCCACTACCGATATCTGCATAAGAAAGGGCACGGAATAATTCCCCAAACCCAGAGACCTCTTCGTCAAAGAGGGCGCGTGCTGCAGGCACAGTATTTTTATGTTCGCCATAGCCTGTGCCGCCGTTACAGAGGATAACCTCGACGCCTGTATCAGCAATCCACTGACTGAGGTGCTTGCGAATATTATATAAGCAACCATTGCTGCGTTCACGTGCGACGCATTGGTGCCCTGCAGCGGTGAGGGCCTCTTGGAGAAAGTCTCCGGTGTTGTCAGCGCGCTCGGGATCAGAGCTGATGGTCAGCACCGCGCATTTGAGGGAGATTGTAGCCATAGGAGCTCCTTGGATTAGGGGTTGTTTTAATCAATGTAAAGGGTATAAAGACAGATTGCCAATGCGAGAGATCAAGAGTCTTGCTCGGCGGCCTCTTGTTCAATTTGTGCTTGCCACTGAGCGGTGCGTTTGGCGTCTTCTTGGCGCTGTTCAACCCAGAAACTCTCGCCATCGCGTAAATGTTCGCGTTTCCAAAATGGAGCACGTGTTTTTAAAGAATCAATGATAAACTCACCTGCTCGGAACGCCTCGGTACGATGGCGGCTGGCCACAGCTAAAAATACAATTTGATCGCCATAGTGCAAAGCGCCCACACGATGGACAACCTGGTAAGAGAGGATGTCCCAGCGCTTTTGAGCGGCTTGGCAAATGCGTTCGATCTCGTGTTCGCACATACCAGGGTAGTGCTCTAAAAACAGTGTTTTAGTGCGCGCATCTGGTGTGAAGTCGCGCACATAGCCCACAAAGCTGAGGATGGCACCCTGAGCGCCATCATGTTTGCGGCGCATTTCCTCGAGCAATGCGCCCGCATCAAAGTCATCAGTTTGAATGCGAATCATGGTGATTAACCTCCGGTCACTGGCTCAAAGACGGCTACCTCATCACTGGCTGAAACAGGATCCCCAGGTTGGGCATGGTAGTGGTTTATTGCCACCTGTAGGCGTTCTTTTAAAGGCGCAAGCACGCTATAATGGGTGCAAAGCTCGTTCAAGAGCTTTTCTACGGTGAGATCCGAGCGCGCGGGCCAAAGCTCTTCGCGCTTGTCCAGCAGCTCTGCGACCTGAGCAAAATACAAAACTTTGATTTTTGCGTCTGTCATGGTGTCTCCTGCACGGGCGGGTGGTTGTCTGTGGCTTGGGCTGTATCTTTGGCTTGCCAGATACCGCTTTTCCCGCCAGATTTGAATTCCAATTGAGTATTCTCTATCACGATGCCTTTGTCGGCTGCCTTGCACATATCGTAAATGGTCAGGGCTGCGATACTACAGGCCGTGAGTGCTTCCATCTCGACCCCGGTGGTGTGTGCGCAGCGACAAGTGGCGCGTACTGTGATGGTATGGGCGGCTTCGTCAATATCAAAATCAATGCCCACGTAATCCAGGTGCAAGGGGTGACACATGGGGATGAGGTCAGCGCAGCGTTTGGCAGCTATAACGCCGGCAATACGTGCTGTATTGAGAACTTCGCCTTTGGCGTTTTCCTGGGCCGAGAGTAATTTAAATGTCTTGGGGCTCAGCCTCACTGTGCTGCGGGCGGTGGCCTCGCGCATACTACGTTTTTTGTGACTGATATCGACCATTTGTGCCTCGCCTGTGGCACTGAGGTGACTGAGTTGTGGTTGTTTTGTGTTATCGATGGTGCTCATGAATTTGTGTGTGTTTTATCGGATAGTTGGTTCTAAGCAACCCATTTTAACAGCAGTTTCACAAAGTCCTAAACAAACTCTATTTAACACAGGATACTTGGTTTTTTTTGCTTTTCTGTGAGCGCATAGTTCACTACAATTTCTGGTTCCCGTCGGGGTTTATTTTCACGCTGTTTTAATTTTTTATAAATCTATGCTGCATACCGTTGGTGCGTTTTTCTCCCTATATTTGGCGACCCTGTTGTTGTTAACAGCCTCGGGCTTGTTCAATACTTATTTAGGGCTGCGCTTGACAGAGTTATCTGTTTCCGAAGTATGGGTTGGGGGATTATTGGCGGCCTACTATCTAGGCTTGGTGATCGGTGCTCGAGTAGGGCACAAGCTCATTATAGGGGTCGGACACATACGCGCTTATGCGGCGACAGCAGCGATTGTGACAGTCGCTTTTTTAGTACAGGTATTGTTAGAGCCCCTGTGGTTATGGTTGGTGTTGCGGTTTGTCGCTGGTGCAGCCATGGTCACACAGTTTATGGCTTTGGAAAGCTGGCTCAATGAGCAAACTGAAAATTCTCAGCGCGGCATTGTTTTTGCTTTTTATATGGTGATGACCAGTTTGGGCACGGTGCTAGGGCAATTGATTCTGACTCAATTTACTGTGTTGGATTACCGCCCCTTAATTTTTGTTGCCATATGCGCAGTGCTTAGCCTCATACCAATTGCTTTGACTCGGCGTTTACACCCGGCCTTACAAGTTCCTGCGCCCATCAATGCCCGATACTATTTCGAGCGTGTACCCATGTCGTTAGTGTCTTTGCTGGTTGCAGGTATGGTCACCGGTGCGTTTTACGGTTTAGCACCTGTCTATGCGGTTCGGGTGGGGCTTAGCAGCGATCAAGCTGCTATGTTCGTGGCTATTTCGGTTGCTGCTGGGGTGCTGGCTCAGTGGCCCGTGGGTTGGTTAGCAGATCGGGTAAATAGAGTCGTGCTTATTCGCTACAGTGCAGTGCTCATGTTTCTGCTGTCTGTGCCTTTATGGGGGTGGTTGGAATTGCCCTACGAAGCTTTGTTATTGTTTTCGGCTGTCTTTGGGGTGCTGCAATTTACTTTGTATCCATTAGGAGCAGCATTTGCCAATGACAATGTGGATCCTGACCGTCGGGTCGGTCTCAGCGCCATGCTGTATATGGTGTATGGTCTGGGAGCATGCTTGGGGCCTTTATTGGTTGGGATTGTGATGAATGCATGGGGCAGCGATGCTTATTTTATTTTTGTCGCTTTGTGTTGTGCTTTGATGGTTGGCTTTATCAAGCCATCCAAGGTTAGCGGTGTCCATGTGAGTGCCGATGCACCTACCGATTATGTACCCATGCCTGATAGCTTACAGTCAGCAGGGGGGATTTCACCGTTAGATCCTCGCGTCGATGTTGAAATAGATGTTTCGCATGATCCAGTGACCGAGTCAGAGCCCGAGCTAGATGCTGCGGTGCAAGACAGCTCAGAAGCAGTGCATTGGGCTGAGGCCGAGGGCTGGAAGGAGGGCGAGGTTGGGCAGGACACTGAAAAGCCCCTACATCACTAATCCAGGTCATTTCACCTTTTTTGGAGCGGTCAAATGATACGTTGAGAACCTGGCTATGGTTGGCGTCTGGTTTGTTATAAACCAGACGCTGCACTGTTTTATGGTAATAAAAGCATAATGGCTGCCAGGGCCAAAATCAGGCCAATACCGACACGGCCTGTCGCGCGCTCTTTAAAAAAACCAACGCCCACTAATGTGCCAAGCACGATGACACCGATATTCATCGCGGCAAATACCAGGGCTGGGTTTTGAGGAAACTGTTGATGAGCACGGATGTAGAAGTAAATGTTGCCAAAATTAAATAGCCCGAGTAAAAGCCCCCCTAATAAACTAGGTAAATGCCAAGCTGTTCGACGATAAAAAAGTCCAGCAAACATCAATAGCCCTGCCAGCATAAAGGTAATAATAAGGCTACTGATAAATGACAAATCGCTTTGGGCGAGCTGCTTGAATAAAATATCAATGAGTCCGTAGCCCACCCAGACACCGAATAATAGCCCCATAATTCGGTGGCCAGGTGCAATTCCGGTGTGATTTCTTTTTGCTGAATTGTGATCCAGGCTGAGGAAACCAATAGCCATTAGGCCGCATAATATACCGCCCAATTTATAGTGATCGTAGGGCTCGTTAAATAGCAGAAAAGCAGCCAGCAAAGGGATGAGTAATGACAGCCTTTGAGCGGCGTCTGAGCGTACAATGCCCGCATGTTGTACGGCATAGGCCATCACGATAAAAATACCAGGCAAAAGAAGGCCAAGTAATAACAAGACAAAGATAGGTAACCCTGGCTGCCATAGGTTATCTAGACGAGGCTGCAGTAAAAAGAGGGTCAAGGCACTGGCCATTACATAGTTGGTAGCAATTGCCTGACTGACCTGAATTGCGTGTCGACGCGCCACTTTCAATAGGATGGATACGCTGACACTGCAAATAATGCTAAAAACCAAAAACCACATGATGCTTTCTTTATGTTTAAAAGGGTGATTTATTGACGTGGATTTAACCCTAAAGTGTTTAAAAGCTCCAGGTCGCGCGTTTGCTCAGGATTGGGTGTTGTCAAAAGCATATCACCATAAAAGATAGAGTTTGCCCCTGCCATAAAGCAAAGGGCTTGGGTGCTGTCTGTTAAATGACTTCTGCCAGCTGATAAGCGAATGACCGCTTTGGGCATACAAATGCGTGTGACGGCAATGGTTCGCACCAAATCAAAAGGATGTGGCGGCTCTTGGTCTGCCAAAGGGGTTCCTGGATGGGGTACCAGCTGATTAATGGGGACAGAGCCAGGGTAGGGATTTAGATTGGCCAAGGTTGTGATTAATTGGGCGCGGTGCTCAAGGCTTTCACCCATGCCAATAATGCCTCCGACACAGCTATTGAGCTGTGCCTCATGGACCTCGTGGATGGTGTTAAGTCGATCTTCGTAGGTACGGGTACTAATGATTTCGGGATAAAAATCAGCTGAACTGTCGAGGTTATGGTTATAAAAATCTAACCCCGCAGCTTTGAGCCGTTGGGCCTGACCTTTTTTCAACATGCCCAGAGTCACGCATGTCTCTAGGCCTAAAGCCTTCACCTCTTGGATCATGGTGATGACAGCATCCAGTTGTTTTTCTGTAGGTGAGCGCCAAGCCGCACCCATGCAAAATCGCCGAGCACCTTGATCACGGGCTTTTTTTGCTGCTTTGAGTACGGTGTTGAGTTCGAGTAATGCCTCATTGTCGATCCCAGTATCAAAATGGCGTGATTGTGGGCAATAGCTGCAGTCTTCTGGGCAGCCCCCCGTTTTAATAGATAACAGGGTGGCCAGTTCAACCTGATCGGCTGAGTGATTTTGCCTATGGACTTGCTGTGCTTTCCATAAGAGTTCGATGAGTCCTTTTTTAAATAAAGCTGATACTTGTTGTTCAGACCAATAGATACTTTCTGTAAAAGTGTCGGTAATCGTTCGGTCATGTAGAGAGAGGTTAGAAGTCGTCATTGCTTATCCAAAATGCTTTTCTTTGAAGAATGACTGCCAATGTAGGAATAAAAATCTATTTTGACGAATAAAAAAAACACCAAGCAATCATTGGCAGAGTGCATTTAAAGAAAAGATAAGGGCAATTAACGACAGTTGGCCGAAGATAAGGGTAAAGTGCCGCATCTGGAGCGGAACATTTTGTTACTCATGGGTATGTAACTTTTTGATGCTGGCTTTCAACTGACAGATTGATAGCAAATACCCTCAGTTTAACTAGGGTTAACATGCTAGTGCGCTCTGGGCTTTTGTTGTAGATTTCAAACTGACATGGCGACTGCTCAAAATAGGGTTGCGCGATGTCCACGTTTACTTTGCTAACTAAAAGATAATCTGGAGGATTCGATGATTAATTTTTTGCGTCGTCGCTTGTGTGTAGCGACTCTCAGCGCTGTCGCTGCTGGCGCCATGACTATGGGGCTATCGGCTCCTGCTGCTGCTCAGGATGATTGGCCCGAACGGCCCATTAAATTGATAGTCGGCTTTAACGCAGGCGGGACTACCGATGTCGTAGCACGCATTTTGGCCGAGGATATGAGTCAATCCTTGGGACAATCCATCATCGTGGAAAACCGACCGGGTGCTGGCAGTAATATTGCAACGGACATGGCCAAACGTGCAAAGCCCGATGGTTATACCTTGTATATGGTGGCTGTGACTGCTGCTATTAACCAAACTTTGTATGAAAATGTCGATTTTGATTTAAAAAGTGATTTTGAACCAGTGAGCTTGGCTGTCAAAGTTCCAAATGTGCTGGTGGTTAATCCTAATCTGCCTGTGAATAGCGTTCAAGAGCTCATTGATCATGCAAAGGAAAATCCGGGCACTTTAAACTTTGCTTCATCAGGCAGTGGCACCTCTATTCACATGGCTGGAGAGCTGTTCAAGCAGTTAGCTGATATCGATGTCACGCACATCCCCTATAGTGGCAGCGCGCCGGCATTGACGGACTTGATTGGCGGGCAAGTAGATTATGCTTTCGATAATATGCCATCAGCCTGGCCACATGTGACTGGGGACAAATTACGGGCTTTAGCTGTGACTACCAATGAGCGCACAGACTCGGCTCCTGATTTACCCACGATGCAAGAGTCTGGTTTTGAGACCTTTGATGTGTCATCCTGGTTTGGAATCATAGCGCCCAAGGGCACCCCTGAGTCGATCACACAGCGGTTAAACGAAGCCATGCACGAGGCGATGGAAAAACCAGAAATTCGCAAACGTTTGGCAGATTTAGGCGCAGTTCCAGAGTTTACTTCAAGAGAAGAATTTGCAGATTTCTTGGAATTTGAGGTTGATAATTGGGGTAAGGTTGTAGTGGCATCAGGTGCTACGGTCGATTGATTGTGATCCCCAATAAGGAAAAACCCTCCCAGTGCATCATGGCACCGGGAGGGCTATAAAAAGAGGGAAAATAATTATTGATTTTCCATTAATCCAAGACGCTCTAAAGTGGCTTTTTGCTCGGCTGTGGATTCAATTGCAAATGCTTTGAATTCCTCTGAGTTCATATAATGAGGCGTCATATCATAGTTATCGAGCATATCGATAAACTCTTGGCTTTCCATGGCTTCTTTAAAGGCATCGTGCAGTTTGCTGACGACTTCAGGGTCTGTGCCCTTAGGCGCTACAATACCCCAAGGCGAAGTCTGCACCATATCCACACCAACCTCTTGTAGGGTGGGTACATCAGGAAAGCTCTTGAGGCGTTCGCCGCTCCAGACGACCAATAGTCGCAATTTGCCATCCTTCACGTGAGGGACCCAAGCGCTGGCTTCGGCCGAAGCATCAACATGTTCCCCCAGTACCGCATTAATTGATTCTGCTGCGCCTTTATATGGAATATGCTCGACCTGCATACCGGTTTTTTCAGCAATTTGTTCCATAGTCAGATGGTTAGAGGTGAGCGGGCCCGCGGTTCCATAGCTAATGGAGTTGTCTTGGGCATATTCAACTAGCTCTTCGAATGTCTGGAAAGGTGAGGACTCAGGCACAACAATCCCAAAGGCGTAACCAGTCAGCCCAATCACATAGGAAAGGTCATTGAGTGGATCCATTTGAAAGTTAGTCACAAAAGGCATGCGATATAAACTGATAGGCGCTAATGCCAGAGTATGACCGTCGTTAGCTGCATTTTGCAATTGCAAGGTAGCTAGCGTTCCACCCGCACCGGTCTTGTTTTCTACCACGATGGGTTGACCCAAAATATCTGCAGCCTTCTCGGCGAGTACCCGCATCGGCGCGTCAGTAGATCCTCCAGGAGGAAAACCAATATAAATTTTTATGGACCGATTGGGAAAATCTTGTGCTGCATGAACTGTACTGATAAATGGCAGGCTAGCTATAGCTGCTAACAACAAGCTCAAAATGCGACGTCTACTGATAAACCACATGTTGTCTCCCTGGTTATTGATTGTTTATGTCTTTTTTGTAGCCAGCAGCTCCTCGATTTCTGGCAATTTGTCTTTACCAAAGTAAATGTCGTTGTCTACAAAAAAGGTAGGTACACCAAAGGCGCCCATATCGGCCGAGCGCTGAGTGTTTTGCATCAATTGTTCTTTGATGTGGGGCTCTTGGGTTCGTTCGAGTAAGCTACGACCACCCAAGTTGGCTTGGTCCAAAGCCTGGATGATGGTTTCATCAACAGACATGTTAAGCTCTTGCTCCCACATACATTTAAAAATAACTTCAATGTATTGTTCAAAGCATCCCAGCTCTTTGGCGACCAGGCTGGCACGCATGATTTTGAGAGTGTTGACCGGGAAGAATGGGTTACGGCGAAAATCGTGTAAACCGTGACGTTGTATAAACCGTTCAGACTCTCGTCGAGCGTAAGCACTTTTAGCGGGGATGTTTTTATAAGCCACCATCGGTGGTTCATTATTGGTGAGCTTGAAAAGCCCGCCAAGCAGGATAGGGACATATTCAAAAGTACAGCCAGTGCGTTGCTCTATCTGTGGAATCACTTGATGGCTTAGATAAGCGTTGGGGCTCCCAAAGTCGAAATGAAACTCTACCGTAGCAATCATAGGCTAGCCTTTACAGTGTTGTGAATGGATGAAAATACTACTGGGATAAAAATAATTATTTACCAGGGTTCAATCCAAGGACGGAGATCCATTTCATGAGTCCATGCATTACGCGGTTGTTGATGGATTTGCCAATAAGCCTCTGCAATTGAGTCTGGATCCAAGATACCTGATTGTTCTTTTGTGGCATAACGTTCAGGGAAATTATCGCGAATAAATACGGTATCAATTGCGCCATCAATGACAGGGTGGGCCACGTGGATGCCTTGGGGCCAAAGCTCTCGAGCCATGCTTTGTGCCAGCGCACGCAGTGCATTTTTTGCACCTGCGAAAGCCGCAAAACCCGAACCACCGCGCAGACTGGCAGTCGCACCTGTAAAGATAATGGTGCCTCGTTTTCTAGGCAGCATGACTTTACTGACCTCGCGCCCCATTAAAAAGCCGGCAAAACAACCCATTTCCCAGACCTTGTAATACACGCGTGCAGTAGTGTCAGCAATAGGAAAACGAACATTAGCGCCAATATTAAATACAGCCACCTCAATGGGGGCAATATCCTTTTCGATGGTTTGGATGAGCTCTATCATTTCATCCTCGACGCGTGCATCGCTGCCAAAACCATGAGCTTGGCCCCCTTCGGCCTTGATCTCATTAACCAGCGGTTCGAGCTTATCTGCATTACGACGCGTAACACAGGCAATATAACCCTCACGGGCAAAGCGCTTGGCAATAGCGCCGCCTGTGGCATCGCCTGCACCAATTACCAAGATTGCTCTTTTAGAGGTAGTTGTATCGTTGGCCATTGTTCCTCCGTATTTATTAGATTGTTGCTCTTACCTAAGCTTAGGTTGAAGCACCATGTTCTTGGGAACAGTGTATCGCTGTTTGGTGGTTGTTGGGGCGGTGTGCTGTTGTGCATCGCCTTGTAGGAGTCGTTCCCCATTTTTCGGGCTGGGGGCCAATAAACACTTATCGCTTAAAGCGTGACATTCCATGAAAACAAAAAAAGCCCTTGATAATAGATATCAAGGGCTTTTAAATCTTGGCGGAGCGGACGGGACTCGAACCCGCGACCCCCGGCGTGACAGGCCGGTATTCTAACCAACTGAACTACCGCTCCTATGGCGTCCCCACGGGGATTCGAACCCCGGCTGCCGCCGTGAAAGGGCGGTGTCCTAG
>DATGTW010000107.1:0-4119 GCA_035301625.1 Paenalcaligenes sp. | reverse complement strand
CAGGTTCATCATAAAGCTGAGCAAATAATGCTAGTTCTTCAGCTGTGATATGCAAAATTCTGTCTGGATGCCCTTCAATATTCCATTGGTCCTGTTCATTTTTGATCCCCATAACCGGTCTGTTATTAGCAGGTTGATAACAGCCATCAATGGTTGCTGGTACGAACAAATTTGAAATGTTTTCAAAAGCTGGTTGATCGAGCTCCATTCCAAAAACATTAATGCTAAATTTATTCCTATTACCTATAGGAAAAAACTTCTTTTCATTTTGAAACTGAAAATGCCCCCTTAACCTCTTATAAACCTCTCTCCTTAACCTCCCTCCCCTTGGGTCGTCATAGATGCCTTCTGGGTGTAGAAAAGCACTGACGCCTTGGTCATGGATGCTTTTCCAGGCTTGCGGCAAGAAGCATTTGTACAGGTTGGTTTGGATCCCTTTCAGGACCTCATAGTTGGCAACATCGTTGAGGAAGTTTTGTACCCCTTCGCTTTCTTCGTACTCAGTGCGCCAAGTGTTTTTTACTTCCGGGTGTTTGGTAAAGATTTCATCTCGCAGCTTGGCGATTTGTGGTGCAGTGAAACGGCGCAATACGAACTGAGGCTGATAATCTCCGAGTACCGCACCTGAGTTCCATTCCACCTTGAGCCAAGGCGGGTTCCCCAGCATCAGGTCAAACCCATCTTTTTTGGCATAAATATCTGCAAAGCTCAGGCCCCAGTGGAAAAAGTTATGGATACTAGCTAATTCATTAGCGAGCCCAAGACAGGGAAAATGCCGTTTCAGCAATTCGGTGTCGACTACACCATGTTCATCGATGAATTTCTTGCCTACTTCTGGATCTTGAGTTTTGGCGAACAGCTCCCCTTGCTCAAAGGTTCGCGCCGTGATGGTATCGCCCAAAAGCAGGGTCTCTAGCTCAAATAGCCACTGGTCTCTGTCGGGCAATAGGTCTGTCTTTTCAATCGGCCAAAACCATAAGGCACACCAATAATCCATCGCCAGCTTTAGCCGACCGAAAGCGCTACTATTAACTAGGCCTTTGGAAAATAGCTCTTGATCCAGCACCATTTGCTTCTCTTCCATGCTGGTTTTTGTACGGTCAGTGCTTTGAGCGCCATAAATATTGTAGGGATCGCTGACTTTTTTACGTATCTCGGCTAACTGTTGGGCATGCAACTGCCAGAGCTCTTCTACCTTTTGGCTGAGCTTTAATACCCGCTCTTGTTCTCGGGGGGTCAGGGGTTTGGTAAACTCGCGCCGCCAAGCACGGATTTTATCGATCTCTTCCGGGTATAGGGCGCGGACCTCGCGATCCTTATAATCCGACATCCCCTGGGCTGGCAACAGGAAATGCCAGACCTGCCCCTCTTGCAATGGCTGCTGCATGGATAAAGGCTTGGGCCCCTGATTAAGCCAGCTTTGTTCATTTCTACCGGCTACACCAGTTTGGCCTATTTTGTAGACCTCGCGCCGTGCTCCTACCAGTGAGTTTCCTTGCCATAGCTGCAAGCCAAACCAGGGAACGTGACGATCCTCAGATAAAGCATTCAGCCACAAGGAAACCTCGGCCAGCTCTACCGCAACCTCATTCAAATCAATACCAAATACGCAATTATCGGCTAGGTACATTTTGACCTTTTGCAGTTCATACGTGTATTGCTGCTGCGGGATGCGCTCATCAAGCGCATTTTGCATGAGCTCGAGGTACTTTTCAGCGATTTGATTGATGGCTTCATTCAAGAACGCAGCGCTACCCATGGCCGGCTCACAAATGGCCAGCTGCAATAAATGCATGGCGCGTGCATGGTCATCGGGCAAAGGATCCAGCTGTTGTTCGTACAACTCTTTTAAAGCATATTTGACCAAGCTCTGTGTGAGCACCTCGGGTGTGTAGTAGGAGGCTGATTTCTCTCTGTCTCGCCCTGCCATACGGTAAATAAAGCTGCCCTTGGGATATTTTTTTAGTTGTTTGGGTGCATCCTGGCTTTCTCGGGGTTCATAAACACGTTCATCCTCGGTGTATTGCTCTAGGCTTTCTGCATTCACAAAATACCCCGTATCGAGGATATCGTAATTACCTTTGGCAGCCTTGACCTCGTAGAGATCCTCAGTGGCAAAAAAACCCCTATAACTGAGCAGCGCCTCATAGACCGCGCCCAACTGGTTAATGCCCAATTGTGCGTAGGAAATTCGCCCCCGCCGGCGTTGCCCGCGGGTGGGCCTGCTTAACGACATCAGGCGAATGATGCGCTGCAGCAAATGATTGGGAAACACCACCTGGTTGAGGTAGGCCGTCTGTTTTCTATCAAATAATTTAGAGCGCAGCGCCTCCATCTCGAAAGCATCACGCCCGCTTTGACTGCTGAATAAGCCCTGTTGACTGATCTCGGGGGTACCCTCCATGACCAACTCAAAGAGTTTTTGAATGGAATCATGAAAATAACGCCCCTGCCGATCCTGATCCGTGGTCAGAGGCATCATTTCCAGCATGCGCAGGTGCTCTAGCGAATAACCCTTGAGGTACACCTCGCTGTCGATCGGTGCATAGCCCAGCTCTGGGCGGGCTTCTACATAAAACAAAAACAGCAGGCGATACATGAACCGTAAACACTCACGTGAAAGGCGTTCTGCATCCAGCTGGTGTTGACCGCTGAATATCCCTTTTTGGTGTTGACGAGCACGGCTAATCAGCTGTTGCGCCGCTTCATTACCCAATAACTCGATAGATTCACGCAGAGCGTATTTCAGATCCTCTGAGACCCCGTAAGCGTGCTTATGGGCATTTTCATCCAGGGTATCCAACAAAGCCTGCCCACTGCTATCCAGCAGGGACTCTTGGTGTAACAACACGCTGACGGCTTTCAAAGCCTCGGTTTCTCGACGACTGAGCAATTCATGCCAATCAAAGCGCAGTAATCGGTTTTGAGCGTATTTACTGCGATCAATCAATAACCACTGAAAAGGGCTGGCCACGATCACCCATCGGGGTGGTTTGTTTTGGCTAAATACATCGGTAGAAAGTAACCGTTGCCATTCATGGTCATTATTGGCTGCTTTGTGTTCTTGTGGCTGGTAATTATCTAGCCCCTCTAATTGCAGTTTGTGTACCGACAAGGCCAAAGGGTCGGTATCCGCATCAATGCTTCTATCCAGTGCCTGTGCCTCGACCATCCACAGCAATGGCTCGCCCTGGCCAGTAGACAGCGTACCCAGCACAGGCAGGTAATTTTCGCGGTGTTCTATATAAGCAGCCTGCGGTTCAAAAGGCAGTGCCAATACCGTGCATAGACTGCGTATGATTTCACGGCCCAAACGCAGCCGTTCTGCGGCCTGGCGTTCATGCTGGTATTCATTTTGCAGCTGCTGTAATTCACGTGCTCTTTGATTAAGCTGTGTCCAAGGTGTGCGCCAGGCCTGCTGACGGTCTTGATCGGTCACTGCGGCGTCGCGTGCCTCGTTTTCCCGTTGTTGCCAATTCCCGAGCACCTCACGAATATCCCCGGCAAAGATCTCTGCCATATAGTGCTGGCTATAAAACTCGTTTTCATTATTAATGCCAATGAAATTCATCTCATGCCTTCCTTTAACCGGTGAATACGGCTGCTAACTGCAAATACGGCAGGGGTTCGGTGGTTTGCGTGTTTTCCAACCAATCCAGATAATCTGCAAAAATTCTTTCAATTTCTACTTTACGTTGCTGATAGCGACTCTTTTGGAGTTGCTCTGGCAAACCGCTTAGGTCCTGTTCTAGTTGCTGCAGGTGTTTTTCTTTTAGCTCTTCCAAGGCGCGATACTGGTGCTCTAAAGCTTCATTGTTTTTTGCTTCAAAGGCATCGCGCTCAGCTTTCAAAAATCGATTGGCCCGTTCGATGGCCAACGGCAATTGCTCTTTTAGTTGCGTATGGTCCTGCTCAATGCCGGGATTGACCAAATGTTCCAGAGACAGTTGCCGCAGAAAGTTTTCCAATGAGCAACTGTTGACCACCTGCCCTTTGACGATATTGACCGCGCACCAGCGGTGAATGTGCATTTGCCCGCGACGGTTAGGAAACCCCCCGTGGAGCAAATACCAATGTTCAGCGCTGTTCAACTGCTCAGGCAGGTATAAAACTGGTGCA
>DATGTW010000106.1:0-3129 GCA_035301625.1 Paenalcaligenes sp. | reverse complement strand
ATGGGCACAAAAATCGCAAGCGTTAGCCAAGGAAAAGTTGAAGACGCCATATCGCTAGCCATTATTAAACCGTCAGCACAAAAAAGGTTAAGAGCGCCAAGATGCCAAGAATCATGGCTAAGGCATAGTGATAAATAAAGCCTGTTTGGATATGACGCGAAATCGCTCCAAACCAGCCCACTACACGTGCACTACCGTTTACGATCAGCCCGTCAATAAAGCTGGCATCGCCACCTTTCCACAGACCAAACCCTAAACAGCGGGCGCCACGTGCCAACACCTGCTCATAAAACCAGTCAACGTAGTATTTATTTTCAAGAAGGCGATAGACCCCCGAGAAGTGGCGGCGAATCGCAGCCGGTACAGCTGGATTGACCAAATAGAAGTACCAAGCCACCACAGCACCGGCCACCACCATCCAGAACGGCCAAGTCACAAAGCCATGCAAGGCATACTCAACCCACCCCTGCCAACTGGCAGTCAGCTGGGCCATGACTGTGTGCTCAGACGAAACGAATATGGAGCCGTCAAAAAACCCACCAAACAGAATCGGGTTAGTAAACCAGATACCGGCAAATACCGAGGGGATGGCCAGCAAGGCCAACGGCAAGACGATTGTCCAGGGTGACTCTTTGGGATCACCTTGGACACGGTGATCTTGGCCATCCTCGGCATCTTGTAATGCCTCGGCAGGTGGATTGCGGAAGTTTTCCTTGCCATGGAAAACAATAAAGTACAGACGGAACGAATACAGCGAGGATACAAAGACCCCGATGTGAATCAAGTAATAGGCGAAAGTGCCGCCCCACATCCCGTCCTCGGAAGCCAGATGCGCCGCCTGGATGATATGTTCTTTAGAGTAATACCCCGAAAAGAACGGCACCCCTACTAGCGCAAAGGTTCCTAACAGGAAAGTGATCCAAGTGATGGGCATGTACTTACGTAGCCCACCCATTGCGCGGATGTCTTGGTTGTGGTGCATGCTCACGATGACTGAACCTGCCCCCAAGAACAACAACGCTTTATAAAACGCGTGTGTCATCAGGTGGAAAATCGCCACTGAATAAGCCGACACCCCTAAAGCCACTGTCATATAACCCAACTGAGACAGTGTTGAGTAGGCGACCACACGTTTGATGTCGTTTTGAATGATCCCCAGAATCCCCAGGAACAACGCACCAATAGCCCCGACAACAATCACCAGCGACAAGGCTGTTGTGGATTGCTCGTACAAGGGTGAGAAACGCGCCACCATAAAGATCCCGGCAGTCACCATAGTAGCCGCGTGAATCAACGCGGAAATGGGGGTTGGACCCTCCATCGAATCAGGCAGCCATGAGTGCAGGGGTACCTGAGCTGACTTACCCATGGCACCTACAAACAAAGCGATACAGGCTACTGTCAGCAGCTGCCAAGTCGTCCCTGGGAACTGCATCTGCGCCAGCAGATCGACCTGACTAAAGATGTCACGGTAGTTCATGCTGCCGGTGTAGGCGTAAATCAAACCGATCCCCAACACAAAACCAAAGTCCCCCACACGGTTCATGAGGAAGGCCTTCATATTGGCAAAGATGGCTGACTCGCGCTCATACCAGAAACCAATCAATAGGTATGACACCAGCCCGACTGCCTCCCACCCGAAGAACAGCTGCAACATGTTATTCGACATGACGAGCATCAGCATCGAGAAGGTAAACAGGGAAATATATGAAAAGAAACGTTGATAACCTGGGTCATCAGCCATATAGCCCATGGTGTAGATATGGACCATCAATGAAACAGATGTCACCACGACCATCATAATAGAGGTCAGATTATCAATCAGGAACCCGATTTGCCATTGCACCCCGCCGATGACAGACCAAGTATAAACGGCACCATCATAAGTCATGCCATCTACAGTCTGCAGCAGCACCATGACTGAACCCACAAAGGAGATCAGTACCCCTAAAATGGTCAAGCTATGGGCGGCTTTTTTACAGATAAAATTGCCTAAAAAGCCCGTCCCGAACAAGCCTGCTAGCAATGCCGTGACGAGGGGGGCAAACGCAATAATGAGAAATAAGCTAGGTGTATCCATAGTGTGCTATCCCATCAACCCTTGAGCTGGTCAAGTTTTTCGACGTTAATTGTATTCATATTGCGGAACAACAGCACCAAAATGGCAAGCCCTATCGCCGCCTCGGCAGCTGCCACCGTCAACACAAAGAATACAAAAACTTGTCCTGCGGTGTCCCCGAACCAAGTCGAAAATGCAATGAAATTGAAATTCGCTGAAAGCAAAATCAGCTCGACCGACATCAACAAGATGATGAGATTGCGCCGATTAAAGAAAAACCCAAATAGGCCAATCGTAAATAATATGGCGCCGAGCACCAAATAATGCGGCAAACTGAGTGTTATCATGATTCTTCTCCCGAGGTCTTGCCAGAGGATGGTTCTTTTTGATCCGGGGCTTGTGTTTGCTCGACGCGGGGCTCGGATTGCATGGAAACAATACGCAAACGATCGCTGCCACGCACCCGTACCTGTTTACTCACTTCCGTATGAATCACATCACTGCGACGACGTAGCGTCAATGCAATGGCCGATACCATGCCCACTAACAGCACGACGCCGCCCACCTCGACGGCAAAGGCGTATTCGGTAAACATCATTTCACCAATCGCCCGTACGTTATTACTTTCATCGACTGCCTGTGGCCCTGCATCCATAAAAGAGCGGATCAGTACAAAAGCCATCTCGATCACCATAATGGCGCCAATGATAATTGCCAGTGGCATATAAGCCCGTAACTGCACACGTGCTGCCTTGGCCTGACGCAGGTTGAGCAGCATGATGACAAAAATAAACATCACCATGACGGCCCCTACATACACCACTATCAGTAGTAGTGAAAGGAACTCGGCCCCCATGCTCATCCACATCATTGCCGCGGTAAAAAAGGCGAGAATCAAATGCAGTACAGCCACTACCGGGCTCGAGGCAGTGACCACCCTAAAGGCGGCCCCCACCAGCACTACTGCCAACACATAAAACAGAACTGTTGCAAAAGTCATGACTGGGTCCCTGCTTTAACGATACGGAGCATCGATAGCGCGACGCTCGGCAATTTCTTCTTCGTAACGA
>DATGTW010000105.1:0-4510 GCA_035301625.1 Paenalcaligenes sp. | reverse complement strand
CGCATCATCAAGAGCCTGCATCTCAGACTCTAGTGCATTGATTTGATTTACAATTCGCTGATATTGACGCAGTAATCGATCGTTGCGACTACCAAAAAACTTTCGTAGCAAAGAAACCATCTCGTAATGTGCTTATGCTTGAATCATCCGCAAATAAATACTGTGCAGCTGCGAATGATCGAGCAATATCCTGTATTATTGGTAATAAACAAAGGGTTAAGTGTAACGCAGAAACCTTGGCGCGTCCTGATTAATTGGACCACTTATTGTAATATGTATTGCCCGGAGCGCGATATGCGCGCGATACACTTCTTTGCCGGACTCTAACCATGAAAGACTACCCCAGTCGCCATAAAAATCAAAGCCCAATCGCTGCGCACCCACTGCAATGGTTATCACAGCCTGCAGGACGGACCTCGATATTGCAGCACGCCCAGCGGCTCATGGAGATAGAGCGTGCTGTCCATTCATCGTTGCCCGTACCTTTGCGTTCGGGCTGTCGTGTGTTGCAGCTAGAACATGGGGTTTTAAGTCTGGGCGTGCCCAGTGGACAATTTGCGACACGTATTAAACAACTCACCACCCGTCTTAGCGAGGGCTTGCAACAAAGCCAATGGCCTGTACAGCGCATTCAAATACGTGTCCAACCCCAACAATCAACCCTACCGCCCATCCCCTATCCTAAACGCGCACACCGAAAAACACTTAGTCCTGCAGCATCTAGTGCTTTTGGCGCACTAAAAAAAGAGCTGCCCGATGGGCCTTTAGCACAGGCCGTCGCGCAGCTCCTTGAGAAGCACTCGGATAGGTAGGTAGTCGTCGACAACCCCTAAGACCTAAGCCAACCCCCATTCGCCTGCGTAGGCAGGTGCGATTTGATCTTTTTCGGTAAAGCTAACGAGCTCCCAGGCTTGTTCGTCCTGGAGCAACGCCCGCGCGAGTTGATTGTTCAAACCGTGGCCTGATTTACAAGCAACATAACGAGCAAGCAAAGGATGACCGATAAGATATAAATCGCCGATGGCATCAAGTATTTTATGCTTGACGAATTCATCGTCATAACGCAAGCCGTCTGTATTTAATACCCGATATTCATCCATCACAATGGCGTTATCCAAGCTGCCGCCACGTGCTAGCCCTGCTGCCCGCATAGCCTCGACATCACTGGCAAAACCAAAAGTGCGCGCACGCGCGATAGTTTTAGTATAAGAATCTCGGGCAAAATCAACCTCGGCAAAATTAGCCGTGGCCTTGATTGCTGGGTGTTGGAAATCAATGGAAAAATGCAGCGCATAGCCTTCGTAAGGCTCTAAACGCGCCCATTTTTTATCATCGCCGGTGCCCTCTTCGACCTGTACTGGCTTGAGGACACGCAGGAATTTCTTGGCTGCTGCTTGTTCTTTGAGACCCGCAGCACGCAACAAATACACAAAGGTACCCGCACTGCCATCCATAATGGGGACCTCTTGTGCTGTGAGATCAATATGTATATTGTCTATCCCTAAACCAGCCAAAGCAGACATCAAATGCTCTACCGTGGAGACAACCACGTCATCTTTTTGTAAAACGGACGCCATCATGGTGCCACCGACGGAAAATGCATTCGCAGGAATGGTCACCACCGGGTCCAGGTCAACACGATGAAAAACAATACCCGTATCAGGTGCAGCTGGACGTAGCGTGAGCTCGACCAGGCGCCCCGAATGGAGTCCGATACCCTTTGTGCTAATGGTTTGGGCTATGGTTCGCTGCTTTAACATATAACCGTACTTTTTAAGGCGTTATTTTAGACACCCCATAGTGTACTCTTTTTTTCATGAACCCGTTGTTAATAAACACAAATTCACAATGTACACAGCACCACCCGTAGATGGGCTGTGTACATTGCGCGGGAGCCTGAAAAACTAATCAGCCTGTTTGCGCAAAAAAGCAGGGATATCGAAATGATCCATACCTGCTGTTTCCAATGCGCGGACTTGGTCTGAAGCACGACGGCTGGCGCGGGGATTGCGGAATACATCGACCTTACCCGTCTCGGCTTCTTCTTGATGGGACTCATTAATCACGGCATCATCAGTACCGGTACGCAGCGCCTCTTCTTCTTTGTCATGAACTAATTCGGGACGGTTTTTTTTCCGCCCCAATCCTGTGGCAACCACAGTCACGCGCAAACTGTCACGCATATCATTATCATAGGCCGTACCAAAAATAACAGTGGCGTCCTCAGCTGCGTAGCTGCGAATGGTGTTCATAATCTCGCGGGTTTCGCGTAATTTCAAGTCGCGACCAGCGGTGATATTGACCAAAATACCACGGGCCCCGTTTAGGTCCACGCCCTCGAGCAGTGGGCAAGCAATGGCTTCTTTGGCGGCCACAACAGCGCGGTCTTCGCCTGATGCAACGGCAGTACCCATCATGGCTTGGCCTTGTTCCCCCATGATAGTCTTGACGTCTTCAAAGTCAACGTTGACGTTACCCTCGACGTTGATAATTTCAGCAATACCTGCACAAGCGTTGTGCAAGACATCGTCTGCTGACTTGAAGCAATCTTCCTGAGTGGCGTCATCATCCATCAAGTCATATAAGCGCTCATTGAGCACCACAATCAATGAGTGCACATGCTTACTTAGCTCGCTGATCCCCTCTTCGGCCATGCGCATGCGACGGTTACCCTCGAAATCAAAGGGCTTAGTCACAACGCCAACAGTCAGAATACCCAACTCTTTGGCGACTTCGGCTACTACGGGGCTGGCACCTGTACCTGTACCACCGCCCATACCGGCAGTGATAAATACCATATGCGCACCTTCGAGCGCGGCACGAATCTCTTCGCGTGCAGTTTCTGCAGCCGCGCGCCCTTGTTCGGGCTTGGCACCGGCTCCTAGGCCACTGCGCCCCAAACGAATCTGAGCAGGTGCTTGACTGCTGGCCAGTGCCTGCGAATCTGTATTAGCACAAATGAAATCAACACCCTGTACCCCAGAATTAATCATGTGGGTAATAGCATTGCCCCCGGCGCCTCCAACACCAATGACCTTGATCACGGTGGAGCCGCTTTGCGTATCAATCATTTCAAAATCCATCATTTTGACTCCCTTGCGTCTTGAAACGTTCTACAAAAAAACTACTAAAAAAGAACCTTTACTACGAAAAATCATATCCATCCATGGTGCTATTTATTACAACTGTCATTGCCCATAAGAATCCCTCCTTTAGCAATACTCTGTTTTAATTCAAAAACCATTCACGCATCCGTGCAAACAGCGTTTTTACGCTACCCTTTTGTTGGGCGACCCGCTGCCCTCGCGCATGCTGCAACCGTGCCTCGGTCAGTAAACCCATCACGGTTGAAAATCTGGGATTTCGCATCACATCAGCCAAACTGCCTTCATACGTAGGCACCGCAACTCGGACAGGCTTGGCAAAAACGTCTTCGGCCAATTCGACGATGCCTGGCAACAATGCTGTCCCGCCGGTCAGTACAATGCCTGAGGAAACCAAATCTTCGTATCCGGATTCGTGCAAGCTTTGCTGCACAAAGTGCATTAATTCCTCCACACGAGGTTCAATCACGGCTCCTACGGATTGTCGTTTAACTTGTCGATTAGGCCGGTCTCCAATACCGGGTACCTCGATGAGCTCTTCGGCATTGGCCAAGGTTTGCTTGGCAATTCCATAACGTAGTTTGATTTCTTCAGCATCCGGTGTGGGCGTTCTGAGCATGGCTGCAATATCACTGGTGATTTGATCTCCGGCAATTGAAATCACATCCGTATGGCGAATGGCACCCCCGGTATAAATAGCGATGTCGGTAGTACCGCCCCCAATATCAACCAAAACAACCCCGAGCTCTTTTTCATCTTCGGTTAAACAAGCCAAGCTAGAAGCCAAAGGTTGCAATATCAGGTCCTGTACCTCTAAACCACAGCGACGGACACATTTGACGATATTTTGAGCAGCGCTGACAGCTCCGGTAACGATATGTACACGCACTTCCAATCGCAACCCACTCATCCCGATAGGCTCGCGAATATCTTCCTGCGCGTCGACAATAAATTCTTGTGTCAAAACATGCAGCACCTGTTGATCGGTAGGGATATTGATCGCCTTGGCGGTTTCTATCACCCGTGCCACATCAGTTGCTGTTACCTCTTTGTCTTTGACAGCCACCATCCCACTGGAATTAAAGCTACGAATATGCCCCCCAGCGATGCCGGTATAAACCTCGCGGATTTTGCAATCAGCCATGAGTTCTGCCTCTTCGAGGGCCTTTTGGATGGAATTTACGGTACTTTCGATATTGACTACCACCCCTTTGCGCATGCCCAAGGACGCGTGCTGGCCCAGGCCCAAGACTTCGAACTGTCCACCCGGCAAAATTTCAGCCACCACCGCAATCACCTTGCTGGTGCCAATGTCTAATGCGACGATTAAATCCTTAGTATCACGAGTCATTTTCTGTTTTACTCACTGTTATCCTGCGGGGCCAAAGTAATGGCAAAACCATCGT
>DATGTW010000104.1:0-8386 GCA_035301625.1 Paenalcaligenes sp. | reverse complement strand
AAAAGGTTTTATTGGAGTGCTTCTGTTAAATAGCAGAGGCGCTCCGCCTTTTAAGTTTGTGCTACCTGTTCAGGTTGCACCCAAAACAGAAATTTCTTTTTCTGTTTTGATTAAGCACCTATTTAGCCTTAGGTGTTTAATCAAAGCAGGCAACTATCTTTATTTATCAGCCACTTGTTGCTTAGGCCATAATAGGCCAACGTACGTCTGGACGCTGGCCTTGTATTTGGCGCGACCGGGAGGATTCGAACCCCCGACCCCTTGGTTCGTAGCCAAGTACTCTATCCAACTGAGCTACGGTCGCGTAAAGGAAAAACTATAACAAAAACTGTTTTGCCTTGTCAAGTATGTGTCAGAAAAATAACAAAGGTTTTTCAACACAATGTTTGGTTTCCGCTATGCTTTAGAAACGAAACAGGCATCAGTATATATCGGTATTGGCAAAGACGCAAAAAGCTGTTCCAATCATTGTTGGTTTTTGTCCTTTCAATCCTGCATATTTATAAATTTTTGGGGTGATATTGTGGCTGATTTATCCAAAATAACACATATAGATGATTTTCAACGCTTGGCACGTCGACGGGTTCCGAAAATGTTTTATGACTATGCGGATTCGGGTTCCTGGACGCAGCAGACGTATCATTCTAATGAGACCGATATGCAGCGTTTATTATTCAAGCAGCGTGTTGCGGTAGATATTGATAATCGCAGCACGGCTTCGACAATGCTTGGCGAGCCTGTTTCTATGCCTGTGGCGTTATCGCCGACAGGTTTGACGGGGATGCAGCATGCCGATGGCGAGATTTTGGCTGCTCAGGCTGCTAAAAAGTTTGGTGTACCCTTTACACTGTCGACGATGAGCGTGTGTTCTTTAGAGGATATTGCCCGTTTTACCAGTCACCCGTTTTGGTTTCAGCTGTATGTGATGCGCGATCGTGATTTTATGGAAAACCTCATCGAGCGGGCGCAGGCGGCTAATTGTTCTGCTTTGGTTTTGACTTTAGATTTGCAGGTGTTGGGGCAGCGTCACAAGGACATTAAAAATGGCTTATCGACGCCGCCACGGCCGACGATTAAAAATCTGCTTAATTTGGCAACTAAGCCTCGTTGGTGCTGGAATATGTTGCAAACACCACGGCGCTCATTCGGTAATATCGTTGGGCATGCCAAAGGGGTGAGTGATCTCAGCTCTTTGTCCTCTTGGACTGCTGAGCAGTTTGACCCCACTTTAAATTGGGATGATGTCGAGTGGGTCAAGCAAAAGTGGGGGGGCAAACTTGTTCTCAAGGGGATTATGGAGCCCGAGGATGCCCAGTTGGCTGTTGATGCTGGGGCAGATGCCATTATCGTGTCTAATCACGGGGGGCGTCAGTTAGATGGGGCGCCTTCGTCGATTGCGGCGCTTTCCCGTATTGTCGAGGCAGTATCTGGCAAGACCGAGATCTGGTTTGATGGGGGCATTCGTAGCGGCCAAGATGTACTGCGGGCACAGGCGCTAGGCGCGCAGGCCACAATGATCGGGCGCGCATTTTTGTATGCTTTAGGCGCTGCCGGTCAGGCCGGTGTCGAGCGTGCTTTAGAGCTTATTCAAAATGAACTGAGCGTGACTATGGGGCTGTGTGGAATACGCACTATTGATGAGATTTCCCGCAGTATTTTGTTGAACCCAAATTGTTTTGCCAGTGATTTTGAGTCTTAAAGCATATTGATGTTTTGTGCTTTATTCCGTCATTGGGTTATTGGTTTTTATTGAAAAAACGATAGAAAAGACCAATAAAGAGTTTAAAAAGGACGCTTAATAAAAGTTTGAACACAATCCAATAAAATTATCTAGATAAAAATCCAGGTGTCATCACCTGGCTTTTTTAATGTCTGCAGTATTAATCGTTGGCTGCGTTTAGTTCGTGAACCAGCAATTGCATCAGCTGCCGGGCGGGCAAGTGGCGTGCTTCATGGACACGCGTGCCTGCCCAGTATGAGCCACAGTCAAACTGATTGTCGGCAGTGCCGTGGTCTGCCACTGCTTGTTGTAATTGTTTGGTGCTGTCATAGGGCAGTGGATAATCCGGTGGGGTTGGGGCACTGGGGCGATGCGTATAGCGGACATAATCATTGATAATGCCGCGGGCGGGGCGTCCGGATAGTGTGCTCGTGAGGGTGGTTTGTGCTGCTGGATGGCGCATGTAGGCGCGATAGATTGCATTGGCTGCGGATTCTGGGCTGGCGACAAAGGCTGTACCTAGTTGCGCAGCACTGGCGCCTAGCTTCAGGGCCTGGCTGATATGGGCGCCAGTCATGATACCGCCGGTGGCAATCAATGGCAGTGCAGTTTGTGCTTTTATTTTGGGTAATAGTTCAAAAGTACTGAGTGCCTCGTCAGGGCCGTTCGGGTTAAAAATACCGCGATGTCCGCCTGCCTCTATGCCTTGGACTACGATGCCGCCAATGTCCGCCTGTTCTATGAGCTGAGCCTCGTGGATGCTGGTAGCGGTGGCCAAAGTAAAGATGCCCGCTGCGTGCAAGAGCTCGAGCTGTTCTGGTTTAGGCAGCCCAAAATGAAAGCTCACTACCCGAGGGCGGGTCAGTAATAATACTTGCAAGAGATCTTTGTCATCTAAAAAAGTGCGATACCGATCATTGAGCTGTGTGGGCACAGGCTGCGAAAACTGTTTAAATAGGGGCGTCAGGTAGTTTAGCCATTGTTGTTCATGGCTGCGGTTTAGAGTAGGTGGATGGTGGCAAAACACGTTGACATTAAAGGGCTGGTTGGTTTGTCGCTGTGTTGCTCTGATCATATTCAGAGCCTGCTCAGGACTGACCGAGGCCAAGCCTAAACCACCCAGCCCGCCAGCATTTGAAACTGCGGCAGCCAGTGTGGGTGTGGCCACGCCAGCCATGGGTGCTTGAAAAATCGGATAAGGGATGCCCAACGTGTTTAATATGCTCATAGGTACCTCAGGTGTTAGATTGGCGGCCTTGTTGTACTGCGCCTACGGCAATAAGTATCCAGCCCAATACCATCAACACGCCGCCCACAGGGGTCAGCGTGGTGAGCCATCCTTGTTGGGTGAATACAAACAGATACAGGCTGCCCGAGAAAAATATCGAGCCTAGAAAGAGTGCACTGAAGCCCAGGTTTTGCCAGCGCTCTAAAATATATTTTCGGCCCACTGCGATACCTAATATACCTGCACCGTGGATCAGTTGATAAAGTACTGCCGTATGCCAGATGGGTAATAATGAGCGTGGGGCAAAACTATCCAAGACATGAGAGCCAAAGGCACCAGCCGACACGGCGATTGCCAACATAACTGCCCCACAGGCCATTTGGTAGGAATTGATTTTTTGCTGCATTGCTACCCCTTTTGTGTGCAAATACCGATTAGTGTATCTTAATTTGGATCGTATCTGTGTGCTAGCATGGATGAGCATTTGTCAACAATCGCTTTTTGGTTCTGAGGGTTTAATAATGCGTAAACAAAAACCCGTGGTGGCAGCGCGCAAGCGGCGCGTTTCTATTTTAGTTGCCTTCTTTTTTCTGGCCTTTGTCGTTGTCAATGTGGTCGATTTTGTGAGTGATCATTTTTTGCCTGCATCTAATGCCCAGGAAAGCGAGGCAATGTTTGCTGCCCAGGATGGGGACGAGTACATTTTATCGGGGCGGGTAGTACGGATTGCAGATGGAGATACTTTTACACTGCGGGTGGGCGATAAAAACAATTCAATCCGTGTGGCCAGCATTGATGCGCCGGAGACCCAGGGTAAAGATCGCCCTGGTCAGCCATTTGCTCAAGCTTCGCGACGTAAATTAGAAACGTTGATTGTCAATAAAAACCTGGATCTACTCTGTTACGAGCAGGATCACTATGGCCGCCATGTCTGTGATGTACCACTGCAGTGTGACGACCAAACCTCTTGTGATCCCAAACGCGAGGGTGAGACCACCACAGCGAGCCGAGTTTTAGTAAAATCAGGTCTTGCTTGGGCAAATGAGGAAAAGCAGGGCAAATTTTTACGTGATTTGAGTCTGCGGGAAATGGAGAAAGACGCCCGCAGTCAACGATTAGGGCTTTGGCAGGATAGCGACCCCGTCCAGCCATGGGCGTGGCGCTATCATTGTTGGCGACAAAAACAATGCGATTAATAACGATGACGAAATGTTTGTCCGATCCTGGGCCTATGCGCCATTTGATAGGTCGACTGCTAGTGGGAGGGCTTCTTTTACTGGTTTTGGTATTGGCCGGTTGTGGCCAAGAAGCCGTTAACCGTCCCTACACAGCTGAGGATGCACAAAGTAATACGCTGTTTACAGCGTTTACCCAACGTTCACCTAAATATTTGGACCCAGCGCGCTCTTATTCTACTGACGAGACGCCATTTACCTACTCTATTTACGAGCCGTTATATAGCTATCATTATTTAAAAAGGCCCTATGAGCTCATTCCTCGCGCCGCACAAGAGGTGGTGCAGCCTTATTTTTTAGATGCTCAGGGTAATTTATTGCCCGAGGATGCGCCGGGCGAGCTGGTAGCTGAAAGCGTTTATCAGATCCAACTCAAGCCTGATATTTTGTATCAACCCCATCCTGCCTTTGCTCGGGATGCTGAGGGCAGTTACCGCTATTACCCCATAGATCCGCAGGATTTGGACGGGGTTTATGAGGTTCCCGCTTTTGAGCATCAGGATACTCGACCATTGACTGCCGAGGATTATGTGTATGGGCTAAAACGGTTGGCCAGCCCGCGAGTGGTGTCGCCCATTTACGAATTATTTTCAAAGCACATCATTGGCCTGCAAGAATTCGCCGAGGCGGCTCGTGCCGCCAATGAGGATATGGATGCCGATGAGTGGCTGGATTTGCGTGATATTCCTCTTGAAGGGGTCGAGGCGGTTGATGAGCACACTCTACGTTTTAGGGTCAAAGGCAAATACCCACAGTTTTCTTATTGGTTGGCCATGACTTTTGCTTCGCCTATCCCTTGGGAGGCCGATCGTTTTTATCATCAGCCCAACATGGCTCAACATAACCTCAGCCTTAATCAGTGGCCTGTGGGCACTGGCCCTTATATGCTGACCGAGTCCATTACTAATCGACGTCATGTGCTGAGCCGTAACCCCAATTTTAGGGGTGAGCCCTATCCCTGCGCGGGCGATGATGGGGACCAAGAGGTCGGCCTGCTCGAAGACTGCGGTCAGATGATGCCCTTTATTGATCGCATTGTTTTCCAGTTGGAAAAAGAAAATGTGCCGCTGCTGGGCAAGTTTTTGCAGGGCTATTATGACATCCCTCAGGTCGAAAGGGGTGAATATGGCGTGTCGATGACCGTGGCGGCTGATGACTCGCCTGATAAGGCCGCTTTGTACCAAGAACGGGGCATTCAATTACATACCCAGCCGGAAGCACAATTGTTTTATTTTGGATTTAATTGGTTGGATCCTATGGTGGGCAAGGGGGACACCCCAGAGCAACAAGAGAAAAACCGTTATTTACGCCAAGCGTTGAGTATTGCTTTTGACTGGGAGCAGTATGTCGCTATTTTTCATGATGACCAAGGGTCAGTGGGCCAGGGGCCTTTGCCGCCGGGGGTGTATGGTTATGTTGCACCGCCCGAGGGGATCAACCCTATCGTCTATGATTTAGTTGATGGGCAGGCGCAGCGCCGTTCGTTGGATGAAGCCAAAGAGCTGCTCGCTAAAGCAGGCTATCCCGATGGGCGTCATGCAGAAACCGGTGAACCTTTGATTCTGTATTTTGATTCAGCGGGGGGAATGGGGGCGAGCGCGACTTTAGATTGGATGCGCCGTCAGCTTGCGCAGTTGGGAGTTCAATTAGAAATCCGCGCCACGGACTACAACCGTTTTCAAGAGAAAATGCAACGGGGTGTGGCCCAGATGTTTATGTGGGGTTGGGTGGCTGATTATCCTGACGCTGAGAACTTTTTGTTTTTGCTTTATGGGCCCCATGCACGGGCGCAAGGGGGCGGTGAGAACGCAGCCAACTATCAAAATGAAGAATACGACGCTTTGTTTGAGCAAATGCGGTATTTGGATGATGGACCCGAAAAACAAGCCATCATTGATCAAATGGTGCGCATTGTCCAAGAGGATGCGCCCTGGATGTTTGGCTTTACGCCCTATTCCGGGGGGGCCTATCAGCATTGGGTAAAAAACGCCAAGCCCTCGCAAATGGTGCGTGATACGTTGCAATATATGCGTTTGGATACCCAGGCGCGCACTCATAGTCAGGCGCAGTGGAATCAACCTTTGTGGTGGCCTTTGTGGGTGCTGATTGCGGGGGTTGTGATGATAGGGGGATATTTGATGCGAGTATGGCGGGCCAAAGATCAGCAGCGAATCCGACACCAACAGGATGCTGAGGGAGGGCCCCATGCTTAGGTATTTATTGCGCCGTTTGGTTTATGCGGTGTTTATTTTGCTAGGGGTTAACCTCATCACCTTTGTGCTTTTTTTTGCTGTGAATACCCCCGATGATATGGCGCGCCTGTCTATTGGCGGACAGCGTGTCAGCCAGGAAGCTATCGAACAATGGAAACGCGAGCATGGTTATGACAAGCCTTTGTTCTATAACGCCGCCGAAAGTGGGGTTCAAAAAGGCTTGAAAACCATATTTTACGAGCGCTCGGTACCTTTGCTGCGTTTTGATTTTGGGTTTTCTGATGACGGTCATGACATCAGTCAACAGATAAAAGAGCGCATGGGTCCGAGTTTGGCTTTGGCAATTCCCACCTTTCTGCTAGGAATTTGGGTCTCCATTAGCTTTGCATTGTTATTGACCTTTTTCCGCTATACCCGATTTGATTTTTATGGGGTTGTGGTCTGCGTGGTGTTGTTATCTATTTCCAGTTTGTTTTATATCATTGCCGGGCAGTGGCTCTTTGCCAAGGTGCTTAGCTGGGTGCCTTATTCAGGTT
The DNA here is from genome assembly GCA_035301625.1 of Paenalcaligenes sp. Lineage (GTDB taxonomy): Bacteria > Pseudomonadota > Gammaproteobacteria > Burkholderiales > Burkholderiaceae_B > Paenalcaligenes. The sequence goes on along the minus strand of DATGTW010000104.1, from coordinate 1,454 downwards.
GGAGTGGGGGGATGGATACAATGCGCTTTCTGGTTTTACCGGTTGCGGTGGGCATATTATCTCGATTAGGGGCCGAGGCACGCTTTTTTCGCAGTCTCTTTCTCGAAGAGGCCGCCAAGGATTACATCCGGACTGCTAGAGCCAAAGGGCTGAGCGAGTTTGTCGTCCTGTATCGCCATTTATTGCGCAATGCTTTGTTACCTATTTTGACGGGGGCTGTGACGGCTATTCCGTTGCTTTTTATGGGCAGTTTGATTTCTGAATCATTTTTTGGCATTCCGGGGCTGGGTAGCTATACCATTGAAGCCATTAATGCTCAGGACTTATCCATTGTACGTGCCATGGTTTTCTTGGGTTCTGCTTTGTATATTGTTGGTTTGGTACTGGCAGATATTTCTTATACCTTGGTCGACCCCCGGGTCCGATTCAATTAAGGATGGTCAGAGATAATTATGCCTAAATTTGTCTTTTTGTGGACGGATGCATTTTTATGGGGCCTGGCACTGGTCATCTTGGTCTATTTGGTGTTTATTTCCCGTCGGGTGGCTTTGCGCAGTGCCTGGCTTTCAGTGGTGCGTACGCCTTCAGCCGCTGCTGCCGGGGTGATTTTGTTGATATTTTTCTTTATTGGCCTGTTGGATTCCATTCATTATCGGCCGTTGTTGCCCGCTAGCAATCAAGCCCAACAAGAAACCCAACACTATGCGCCTTTTGTGCGTTCTACTTTAGACGAGCTACTGGGCTTTGTTGGACTGGATGCCAAAGAGCGCAGCTATTCAGCACCGTTTGCCCGTACTTTGTTTTTCAAAGAAACTCAGCTTATAGATGATGAGCCCGTGCGAGATTTTCCGCCTTTGGTGAATGCGGCGCACGAGATTACAGATGATGTAACACATCGTGCCCGGCTGCTGTATTTGTTGGGCCAGACGCTATTATGGAGCGCTGTTTTTGTGGTGTTGCTGCGGTTATTACTCTTTACCATGGTACGCATTTTGCACCCAAATCCACAGCCAAAACTACCGTCAAAATCGGTACGAAACTTAGGCACTGCACGATCCTTGAGGGGTGTGCGTCCCGTGAGGTTGTGGCGATTGCCCGCGGCGGTCAATGCCGTGTGGATCAGTTTAAGTCTAATTGGCTTGGTACTGATAGCTGTAGCTATTTTTAGCCCACATTTCTATGTTTTGGGTACCGATCGGTCTGGTAATGATGTGATTTACCAGGCGATAAAAAGTATTCGTACCGCTTGGGTCATAGGGACATTGACCACGGTTGCCATGCTGCCGCCGGCATTGTTTTTTGGGATTGCTGCGGGTTATTTCAAGGGCTGGGTGGATGATTTAATTCAATATCTTTACACCACCCTAACCTCAATTCCTGGGGTTTTGTTAATCGCCGCTTGTGTATTGATGATGCAGGTCTACATAGACGGTCATCCCGAGTATTTTGATACG
>DATGTW010000103.1:0-8976 GCA_035301625.1 Paenalcaligenes sp. | reverse complement strand
TGATGCTGCTGATTATGCTTTTAGTGCCCTTTGTGCTGTTTATGTTTTTGGATCAAATCTCGCTCTTAATGGTGTTGATCCCCATTTATCAGCCCATATTAAATGTTTATGAGTTTGATTCTATTTGGTTTTGGACTCTGGTGCTAGTAATCACCACGTTGGGGGGGATTAGTCCGCCCTTTGGTTATACGTTGTTTGCATTTAAGAGTGCCGCTAAAGAGATGAGTTTGAATGATGTATTCCGTGCAGCCTGGCCGTTTGTTGGAATTATTATTTGCGGCATCGTATTGTTAATAGCATTCCCCGAAGTCGTATTGTTTTTACCTGAACTCAGCATAGGGGCAGAGTAAAGGAAGGGCAATAGATGATATTTGAGTGGTAGGAGGTTAGTGTGAAAAAAATAAAATTCGTGGATACAACAGTGCGCGATGGCCAACAAAGTTTGTGGGCGACCGGGATGCACACCGAGGATGTTTTGGCGGTTATGGAACACCTTGATCAAGGGGGCTTTGATGCGATTGAAATACTCGCAACCAGTTTTGAGAAAAAGATGGCGCGCGAGTTGTATCAATGCCCTTTTGAACGATTGCGGCTGGCGCATCAGTTGGCACCCAATACGCCTTTGCGGGTAATCCGCGGTCGCTATTTGGCGGCGTTTCAAATAACTCCTTTAGCTATTGAGCGGCTGTGGTATCAAAAGCTAGCTGAATATGGAGTGCGGCAGGTACGTAGTTCGGATGCTTCTAATACGGTTTCTAGTTGGAAAAAGCAGGTTGATTTGGGTAAAGAGGTTGGCATAGATACGATTTTGAATTTGGTGTTTTCGATTTCACCAAAGCACACAGATGAATACTATGCTGAAAAAGCACGCCAGGCAGCCAAGTTGGGTCCTTTTCGTATTTGTTTAAAGGATCCTGGCGCCTTGCTGACTCCAGATCGGTTGCAGACATTAGTACCTATTATTCAGGAAAATATCGGTGATGTGCCTTTAGAGTTCCATACTCACTGTAATACTGGTTTGGGTAGTTTATGCACATTGGAAGCCATTAATCTAGGCATAGATATTGTGAATACTGCTATTCCTCCGCTGGCAGAGGGTTCATCCAATCCTTCTGTTTTTGAGGTGGCACGTAATGCACGGGTGCTTGGGTATGAAACAGTTCTTAATGAGGAGCCGCTGCATGAGGTGCAGGCTTATTTAGAGCAGGTGGCGGAACAACAAGGGTTTGCTGCTGGTGAACGGCTTGGGTACGACAGCTTTCACTATATTCATCAGGTGCCTGGCGGCATGATTTCAAATCTACGATTTCAGATGCAGCAGGCTGGGATGGGGGATCGTTTAGACGAGGTACTCGAAGAAATTGCCCGGGTGAGAGCGGATTTTGGGTATCCCATTATGGTGACACCTTATTCCCAGTTTATGGGTGCCCAAGCGGTAATGAATGTGCTTTCTAGCGCGCGCTATAAAGTGGTATCGGATGAGCTAATTCAGTATGCCTTGGGCTTATGGGGTGAAGAAGAAAGCGAGTCCATGAACCCTGATGTCCGTGATCGGATAGTGAATATGCCACGCGCCAAAGCATTTGTGGGTAAAAAATATCACGAACCAGAGATGGCCGACTTGCGCAAAGTGTATGGGGGTGAGGGCGTATCTGATGATGATTTTCTTTTGCACTTCTTTACCTCACGAGAAGATGTGGCCACATTAAGAGCGCGCCAGCAAAAAGGAGTCCGCCACTTTACGGGTCAGAACAGTGTCTTAGCACTGATCAGCAAACTATCTAAATATCACAATATTAGTTACGTCCAACTTGAAAGTAGCCAGCAAAAGATTTTTCTGGCCAATACAAAAAAAGCAGGACTTGTCGATCAAAGTAGTCAGGAGGGAATAATATGAGCAAGTTGTTTGATTCATTAACAGACAAAGATGTACAGGTCATTGAGCGTTTGGCTGGTGCACTCAATGATTCCGCATTTGATTTTTTAGAGTTGCGTTTGGGTGATACTCAATTGTCCCTTGGTAAGGGCATGGCACCTGGCGCATCTACTGCCGTTGTGTCAGCCCCGACTGCTGCCCCTGTCGCAGTTGCAGAGACCGCAGAAGAAAATACCGCTACTCCTATTCATACACAGGCCGCTGCGCCAGATCAGGGGTCTACCGTTCCTGAAATAGAACCAGGTTTCATTGCGATTAAAGCACCTACCATCGGTCGATTCTATGCTCGGCCAGAGCCAACGGCTAAGCCCTATGTGACTGTGGGTACTAAGGTCGAAGCAGGTGATACTGTTGGACTGGTAGAAGTAATGAAGCTATTTAATTCGGTCGATTCAGAGGCCTCTGGCACGGTCTCCCAAATATTTGTAGAGGATGGTGCCTTGGTTGAGTATGGGCAAGTCCTGATGACAATAAAGCCAGCTAAAGCCGACTAAGGGTTGCATCGCATGAAAATAAAACGCGTTTTGATAGCAAATCGGGGGGAGATAGCTGTACGCATTGTGCATGCCTGCCAGCTGTTAGGCATAGAAACAGTTTTAGCCGTATCAGAGGCAGATAAAGATTCATTAGGTGCAAAGTTAGCGGATCGAACCGTTTGTATTGGCCCAGCATGGCCATCTGAGTCTTATTTAGATAGTAATCGCTTGCTTGCCGCTGCTTTACTGACCGAATGCGATGCCTTGCATCCGGGGTATGGGTTTTTAGCCGAGTCGGCTGAACTGGCTCAAAGCTGCAAAAGTAATGGCATTATTTTTGTGGGTCCTGAAGCCGAGCAGATCGCTCAGATGGGAAATAAAATTCGGGCCAGGCGGTTGGCAGAGAAATATGGTGTTCCTACTTTGCCTGGGACGGAGCGTGTAAATTCTGTCCAAGAAGCAGCTCAGGCTGTTGAAAAGGTTGGCTTGCCTGTGATTCTCAAGGCCGCTGCCGGAGGAGGGGGGCGCGGTATGCAGCTGGTACAACGATCGCAAGAGTTCGAGAGCATTTTTACATCGACAGCTGCCGAGGCTGAGGCCGCCTTTGGTGATGGGTCTCTGTACATAGAAAAGTTTATTTCTAATGCGCGCCATATTGAGGTGCAGATCATTGCTGACGAGCATGGCAATGTTGTGCATTTAGGTGAGCGCGACTGCTCTTTACAAAGACGCCACCAAAAACTGGTGGAAGAGGCACCAGCCCCTGGATTAGCCCCGGAGTTACGCCAGAAAATACATAAGGCAGCTGTAGCTTTTGCACAAGGCTTTAGTTATAAAAATGCAGGTACAGTCGAATTCATTCTCGATTGTGATACGTCAGAGTTTTATTTTTTAGAAATGAATACACGTATCCAGGTCGAGCACCCAGTGACAGAAATGATTACGGGGATTGATTTAGTCACTGAGCAGTTAAAGGTTGCAGCTGGTGAGCCATTGAGCTTTAGTCAAGAGGATGTTTTTATACGGGGCCATGCCATAGAATGCCGAATTACGGCAGAGTTAGCCACTGAAAACTTTCGCCCATCACCTGGGTTAATTAAAAAGTGGCAAGCCCCCAATGCACCCAATATTAGAGTTGATACGCATTGCTTTACTGGTTATGAGGTGCCTGTTTTTTATGATTCACTTTTAGCCAAGGTCATTGCTTATGGCGCTGATAGGGCCGAGGCCATTCAACGCATGCAAAATGCTTTGAATCACTTTGTGATCGAGGGGATTGATAGTACTGTCCAATTTCAGTACCAATTATTGGATGATCCCAGGTTTCGTTCAGCAAAAATGAATACACATATGGTCGATGAGTGGCTAGGAGGATAATAATGCAACCTGAGCATCAAAAAGTGATTCTAGTAACAGGGGCTGCTGGCGGCATTGGTCAGGCATGTGCTGAGCAGCTTTTAAATAATGGGTATGCTGTTGTGGGTTTTGATAGAGAGGCCGCTGGGCGTGCCCCATTTAACAGCGAGGGGTATAAGCACTTTGTAGGCGACATTAGTCGTACTGAAGATTGCCAGACAGTTGTGCAATTGGCTTTAGATAGTTTTGGCCGATTGGATGGTTTAATTCATTGGGCCGGTATTCACTCTCGTTACACTTGGGAGGAGCTTACCGCTGATGAATTCAATAAGGTGTTAGCAGTGAATGTGACTGGTTCTTTTTTAATTGCTCAGGCTGCCGCAAACACCATCAAAAAAAATAAAGAGGGTGGCGCAATCGTGCTCACAGGTTCGACATCGGTGATTCATGGCACCATAGGAGGTGGGCCAGGATACGGGGGTCCAGCTTATGTTGCATCAAAAGCTGCGCTGACAGGGTTGGTTCGTAGCCTGGCAAAGGGCATGGGTATGCATAATATTACGGTAAATGGGGTGATGCCTGGTGTGACCCAAACACCAATGATCGCAAACTATAGCCAGGAAAACCTGGATTACCAAGCCAGCCAAAGTGCCATTGGGCGTATTGGCCAGCCTGAGGATGTGGCGGGTGTTGGGTGCTTTTTGGTCAGCGATGCGGCGCGCTATATTTCTGGGGAAATGATTATCGTTAATGGCGGCGCCGCATTTGGCTAATCAGCACGAATCAGATATTGATGAATCCAGCGAGCGTACCCCAAGGTGCGTTCGTCCCAATCTTGTTGCCCCATGATTTGTAGCCCCAAAGGCATTCCTTGGTCTGATAGCGCTGGCACATTATAAGCGGCTGAGCCCAGTAGCGAGGCTGGACATCCCATTGAGAGGTCCCCAGTTGGGAATTGGCTATTTTCAATAGCTGCGATTATTGGTGCTATTCCAACTGCAGACAGGGTAATAAGGCCATCGTATATAGGTTCTAATGCCTTTAATCGGGCTCTTGCCTCATCTCTTGCGGCCAGATCTTGTCGGTATTCAGCCAGAGTCAGTTGGCGAGATTTCTCCAAGTGCTTTCTCAGGTATTTACCTATCTTCTCAGGATGTTGTTCGGCCATATTTTCCAATATCCAGCGGTGTTCCCAAGCACTAATTCGCAACGATAGCTCTACTGCGTTAGCAATGGACTGTTCTAAAGCTTCGATTTTATTGCAGTCAGTGCGTTGCAGTACGCTAATCCCACTTTCTTGCAGTTTTTTTACCGCTTGGTTGAAAGCGGCTTTGGCGCTAGGTTCGACCCTACCCCATCCTTCGGTTTCTAAAATGGCTAATCGCGAAGGCTTTTGTGCGGGTGGGATATGGTTTGGCTGACCGTACAGGCCAGGATAGCCTGGATCACCGCCGACACGGTGGGCAATTTCTGTGGCGACGTGCCACAAGTCAATTTCATTACTGGCTAAAATACCGTGATGAGATTGGCTAAACTCTAAACCCTCACCGCGATTAAAGGCGCCAATGCTGGGTTTGAGTGCCCAATTGCCGCAATAGCCTGCGGGCCTTAGAATTGAAGCGACCAGCTGTGTACCAATAGTTACCGGTACCATGCCCGCTCCGACTGCAGCAGCTGAGCCGCTAGAAGAGCCGCCCGGCGTGCGCCTGCTATCAAAAGGATTGGTTGTGGGGCCAGGGTCTAGAAATGCCAGTGTGGTGGTGACTGTTTTGCCTAAGATAATAGCCCCGGCTTCGCGCAGTGCCCATATGATGGCGCTATCGCGATAGGTGTGCCGGCCTTTATAAGCGGGGCTGCCTAATTCTGTGGGCATGTCCTTGGTTTCGATCATGTCTTTGATCCCAATGGGCATGCCATCAATCATGGATAGTGGGGCATTATTTTTATAGCGTTGGGTGGCCGCCTTTGCTGCTTCGCGTGCGCCCTCGACATTAAGGCTCACCCAGGCTTTAACTATGGGTTCCCGTTTATCAATCACCTCAAGGCAACGTTCAAGGTAGGCGCTGGGGGTGTCCGTCCCCTTCAAGAAGGCTTGATAGGCATCATAAAAGGTCAATAATTTGGTGTCTTGAGGACAGTATTTCAAAGCGATGTCTCCTGTATTGGAAATTTCATACTAAAAGCTTAGAAAGAGCCTATTTAATAATCCGTATTCTTCAAGTCTTTGAGTATTTCATCTCGGTGCTCATCGAGGACGGGGGGCGCCATTACCGAGAGTGGTCTTTGTTGGTTATAGGTGATTGGGCTGCGGATGGTTTTAAACAGCCCCATGGTTGGGTGTTCTGCTGAAATCTCAATGCCCAAATGTTTGAATTGTGGATCGTCCAGAGCGTCTTTTGCGGTATTGACGGTGGCATGAGGCACATCATGTTTTTCTAATGCCATACACCATTCTGCCCGCGGTTTTCTTTTGAACGTTTCTTTGAGCAAATCGGCGATGGCTTCATAGTTTTCTAGCCGAGCATTCCTATCAGCCAATCGAGGATCTTCAAACAGTGTGGGTTGTTCAATTGTTAATGCTAACCCTTGCCAAAACTTTTCCGGTGATGACATATGCAATGCCAGCCATTGTCCGTCTTGGCATTGCACCACATAAGATTGTGAGGCTGTGGGTCGGCTATAGGGACCCATGATTTCATTAGCGGCAAAATAATGGGTAAAAGAATCAATATTGAAGTGCGACATAGCCTCAAGCATGGATACCTCAACAGTCATGTTGTCTTCGGGGTTTAGCGCGCGTTTTAGGAGCGCGCCCAGCACACCGTAGGCAGCATAAAAACCAGTCACAGCATCTGCAATGGCGGGGCCAATAACGCGTGGGTTGCCTGGGTTCAGTAACAGGTGTAGATAACCACTGATCGCTTGGGTAACCGTGTCGTAACTGGGGCGATCTTCATAGGGCCCATCGGGACCAAAGCCACTGATCGAGCAATGAATCAACCTGGGATTGACCGTATGCAGGGTGGCTGCATCCAAGCCCATTCGTTGAGCTGATTCTGGACGAAAGTTCTCAATATAAACATCCGCACTTTGGATCAGCTTTTCAAAGATTTCCCTGTCCTTCTGACCGATTCTGTTATCCAGAGCGATACTACGTTTATTGCGGTTATAAGCCTGAAAGTGCGGGCTATATAGCCCCCCTTTAAAGGCACGAAAAGGGTCCCCTGTTTCTGGCCGTTCGACTTTGATGACATCTGCACCCAAGTCAGCGAGAAACATCCCAGCGGCAGGGCCTGTGATAAAAGTGCCCTGCTCAACGACTCGTATTCCTTTTAAAGGATGCTGCGTCATTTTGAACCTCCCTTTTGTTCATTTGCATCAGGTCCAATATATTCAGCGGATTGGTTAGCATGTTTCGATAAGAGAAAACCAATAGGGCGATGCATCTCTTCGTACACGTGCGCGATGAGTCCTGCTGTGCGTGCAAGTAAAGGAATCCCTTTTAAAGCCTCTGGCGGAAAGCCTACATCTAGCATTACAGCGGGGATGGCTCCGGAAACATTAATGGGTAATTGACGTTGATAAATTTCGGGAATGTGCTTTTCTAAGGTTTCTAGCATCTGCACGTGCGGGCCCGCCACCTGATGGGTTTTGGCTAACGCCAAGAGCTTTTGGGCTCGAGGGTCCCCATTGATGTGCTGTGGGTGACCAAAGCCAGGGACGGGTTTTTTATTAGCCCGCAGTGTTTTTAATTTATCTAGGGCAATGCGGTCAGGAGTGCCCGCGCCTGATCTCTCTTGTTCGATTAATTGAGCCAGTAGCTCACCACAGTTTTGTGAGCTGCCAAACACCACTGATCCGCAGCCCATCAGGCCAGCAGCGATGGCAGCTTGGAATGATTCAGGGGCGGATGCATAGGTCATGCGGGCGACTTGATTACTGGGTACCAAGCCATGTTCAGTAATAGCGACCAGAGTCGCATTTAGAAAGAATGATTGCTCTTGGGTGGGTTCTTTACCGGTGAGCAAGAAATAAAAATACTCAATGAAATCGACCTTTCCAATGAGCTCTTCACTCAGGTCTTTGCCACGCACGGTGATGCTGTCTACATCTGATGTGCAAATTTCTGTTTGTGGTTGGGGTAAGCTCTTTTTCAAAGGTTGTCTCCTCTTTTAAGCTTAATTTATACATAGGTGTGTTTTTTATTACATAGGTGTTTTGTTATATGGGGTTTGTTTTTCCAGACCAATTGCTCATGACCCATCTTGCCCAGTGCAGTAATCGCATATCTTGGTGATGTTTACCTACGAGTTGGATTCCAATGGGCATCCCTTCAGCGCTGCCAGTCGGCAAGGTGATACAAGGCACTCCTAGTGCGGTCCAATTGCGATTAACGATAGATTCCCCCGAAGCATTGATGCCTTTTGGGGCGATGCCCGGGGCAGCAGGGGTCAGGATGAAATCATACTGTTCAAGTGTGTTAGCGAGCTCTGCTCTGGCCGCACTGATCTGATTCAAGGCCGCTTGATAGTCAGCCAGTGAATAATTTCGGCCTATGGAGAGCTGCGCATTGAGGGCATTACTCATGAGTTGTGGTGAGGTAACGCTTTCATATAAAAGAGATCTGGCGGCCTCGTAGTTCATAACCAGGCGTTGTGCAGGGTAGCTAGCATCAAAGCTGTCAGACAGTACGATTTCTGTGACTTGAGCACCGCAAATCTCTAGGTGTCGAGCCATATGCTCTAGGTGTTGCTGGCTGCTTTTTTGGATTTTTTCCCAATAGGGGGTTTTAAAAAATGCCACACGGGGCACCGCTGCGAGGCGCGTTGGGAGGCATAAATCCGGATGCACCAGTACCTGCATTAAAAGTGCGATGTCAGCAACGCTTCTCGCCATAAGCCCGACAGTATCTAACGATTGTGCGACTGGTTTCACGCCGGCAGTATTAATGAGGCCAAAAGTTGGTTTGAAGCCGACAATGCCACAGTAGGCTGCTGGTCGGATGGTTGAACCGCCCGTTTGTGTGGCCAGAGCGGCAGGAACCATTCCGTCGGCCACTGCGGCGGCTGAGCCGCTTGATGAGCCCCCCGGGGTATGTTCAGGATTGTGGGGGTTACGAGTGAGTGGGGGCTGCGTATGAGCAAATTCAGCGGTCGCGGTTTTTCCTAAAATGATAGCGCCCGCTTGTTTTAGAGCTGCAACACAATA
>DATGTW010000102.1:0-6451 GCA_035301625.1 Paenalcaligenes sp. | reverse complement strand
TTGAAAAAGCTATTTTAGCGAAGATATATCTAAAACAAGAATAAGACCATTAAACCTACAGGAAAATATGATTATTACCTCCTTGCTAGACACTGATTTGTATAAATTCACGATGATGCAGGTTGTATTGCATCATTTTCCGACTGCACAGGTGCAGTATCGTTTTCAGTGCCGCACACCAAACGTAGATTTAAGTCCTTATTTGGATGAGATCCGCCAGGAAGTACACGAATTATGCCAGCTCAAGTTCACTGAGGATGAGCTCGCTTATCTGGCTGGGTTGAGATTCATGAAAAGTGACTTTATCGATTTTTTACGTTTATTTCAACTGCCCGAGCGCTGTATTCACATCGAAGCAGGTGAGCAGGGGGGGATCAGTATCGAAATTGAGGGGCCTTGGTTACATACTATATTGTTTGAAATCCCGGTTTTGGCGATTGTCAACGAGGTCTACTTCCGCAACACCAAGCCGCACCCCCCGCTAGAAGAAGGGCGCGCTCGATTGCGCGCCAAAATGCAGTTAGTGACAGGGGATCCTTCGTTAGCAGATTTTCGCGTGGCGGAATACGGCACACGACGCCGTTTTTCTAAAAAGTGGCACGATGAGGTAGTGGCCACCATGAAAGATCAGATGGGGGTGCACTTTGCAGGTTCCAGTAATGTTTGGATGGCTAAAAAGCATGATGTGCTGCCTTTAGGAACAATGGCGCACGAGTATTTACAGGCTTGCCAGGCTTTGGGGCCCCGTCTGCGTGATTCGCAGGTGTTTGCGCTTGAGATGTGGGCGCGTGAATATCGCGGTGATTTAGGCATTGCCCTGTCTGATGTGTATGGCATGGACGCGTTTTTACGTGATTTTGATATGTATTTCTGCAAGCTCTTTGATGGGGCACGCCATGACTCAGGCGATCCTTTTGTTTGGGGGGATCGTTTGCTTGCGCATTATGAGAAAAACCGCGTTGACTCACGTACCAAGACATTAATCTTTTCTGATGCACTGGATATTCCCAAGGCCATCGAGTTGGCACACTATTTTGCCAACCGTTGCAAAGTATCCTTTGGGATAGGTACCAATTTAACCAATGACTTTGGCCATACGCCATTGCAGGTAGTAATCAAGATGGTGCGTTGTAATGGCCAGCCAGTAGCTAAAATTTCGGATACTCCTGAAAAGACCATGTGTGATGATCCAGCTTATCTGTCTTATTTGCGCAAGGTATTCCAAATCCCTGAAACAGATGAGGACACCAAAGAAGGGGCAGAGTCAGGTCATTAAATTTGTGGGCAGTGCTTGGTTACTAAAGAGCAATGAGGGCTGCGAGATTAGCCCCTAATTCGTAGGCGGGGGCGCGTTGGTCCGGGTCAAGTTCTTTGGGGGCCCATATCTGTTCGGCTGTTTGCGCCCCTAACATGCACACATAAGGGGGAAAGGCTTCGTCCAGACGCCATCCAGTACAAATGCGTTGCAGCTGTTGCAATGCTTGTTGGCCATCGCTGCCCGCGCTGATGATTGTGCTGTAGGGGCGGCCATTGAGTTGATCGATGGCAGCATAGTAAAAACGGTCGAAAAAGGCTTTCATCTCGCCGCTGAGGCTGGCCAGGTTTTCTGGCGCGCAGAAAATAAATGCTTGGGCATGTAATAATTGATCTAAACTGACGGCAGTGGCCACTGTACTGCGTACATGGTGCGTGTTTGTGACCTCTAGTGCCTCGAACGCGTCGCGGGCACCCTGCTGGGCAGCATTGGCCAGCTGTTGGCTGGCACCTGTGCGTGAATGCCAGATGATCTGCAAAGTCTGTTTTGTCATAAGCTATTGCCCCAAGAATAAAACAAGCTCAATACAATAAGAGCGTCCATTCTTAATTTGTTTATCCCTAATACACCATAGATGATTGAATATGTCATCCACCCTATCCACTCCAATATCAGCGCGGGATGATCAGGACACTCCCTTTACCGCTCAGTGGTTACAAGAGGTGAGTGCGCATCAACCGGAATCACAGCGCGACTTATTTGCACAAGCAGTGCAGTACGCCAAGCCTTGGCTGACTGATGTTCGGGCGCGCACTGGCGAACGCATTGATACACATTGTGCGGCCATGATTCATATTTTGCAGCAGTTGGGTGCTGATGTCCCAACGCAGGCGGCAGCATTGTTGGCCTATATGCCCGAAGAAGTTGGCGAGATTGCTCAGCGTGAAAAATTGCAAGCCGCCTTTGGCACCGAGGTCAATACTTTGGTGCAGGGGACACGGTCTTTGTATCGGATTGCAAAAATTACTGCCCAGGATCATGACACACGCGCTTTAACCGATCAGCGCGAAATGAAAAGAAAAATGCTGTTGGCGATGGCGGTAGATTTGCGCATTGTATTGATTCGTTTGGCCTCGCGTTTGCAGTCGTTGCGTTGGTTTGCGCAAAGTAAACAGCCCTGTCCATTTGATTTTGCGCATGAAACCATGGAGCTATATACGCCGTTGGCTAATCGCTTGGGGATTTGGCAAATCAAGTGGGAGATGGAAGACCTGGCTTTTCGGTTTTTAGAGCCCGATGTTTATAAAGAGATTGCGCGCAAACTCGAAGAGCGTCGCGTTGAACGCGAGGCTTTTATTAAACAGGTGGTCAATAAGCTATCTACAGCCTTAGAACAGGCGGGTATTCAGGCCCAAGTGACAGGGCGGCCTAAGCATATTTATAGTATTTGGAACAAAATGCGCAATAAACAGCTAGAGTTTAATCAGCTGTATGATTTGCGTGCGCTGCGGGTGATCGTCGACGATGAACGCAGTTGTTACACTGGTTTGGCGTTGATTCATGCGATGTGGACTCCCTTGCCAGATGAGTTTGATGATTACATATCGCGGCCTAAACCCAATGGCTACCGGTCTTTGCATACGGTCGTGGCTGATGAGCAGGGGCGCAGCTTTGAGGTGCAAATCAGGACCAAGGAAATGCATCATTTTGCTGAATATGGCATGGCCGCGCATTGGCGCTACAAAGAGGCGGGTCCACGTGGCGGTGAGGTAGCCGCCAGTGAGGACGAACAGAAAATTGCCTGGATGCGTCAGCTCTTGGCTTGGGACAGTACGGATCCTAAAGGGGTTCCTGGGCGCAATGCGCCCGCCCAGCAAAAAGAGTCAGTACGCAAGCGACCCGCGCGTATTTATGTATTGACTCCACAGGCACGAGTCATCGAGCTCCCTGATGGAGCTACCCCCATTGATTTTGCATATTCTTTGCATACTGATTTAGGGCACCGCTGTCGTGGTGCTCGTGTAGATGGTCAGATGGTGCCGCTAAGCACGCAGTTGGAAACAGGGCAAACCGTAGAAATCATCGCTGCCAAATCCGGAGGCCCTTCTCGTGATTGGTTGAATCCCAATTTGGGCTTTTTGGCCAGTGGGCGTTCGCGGGCCAAGGTACGTTCTTGGTTTAATGCTATTGAATTACAAGAACGCATCAGTCAGGGGCAGCATTTGGTGGAGAAAGAGCTGCAGCGCCTGGGACGTACCGCAGTTAATTTAGAGCAATTGGCGCATCAGCTAGGTTTTGCCAAGGCGGATGACCTATATGTTGCAGTGGCCAAAGATGAATATAGCTTGCGCCACGTCGAGCAGGCCTTTAAACCCCAGACCGAGGAAAAAGATCACGACACACCGCATGTGGCGGATGCTGGCCGTTCTAGTGTGACTCGGACAGGTCGCAGTGGGGTGCTAGTGGTGGGGGTAGATTCTCTGCTGACACAGTTAGCACGTTGCTGTCGACCTGCCCCGCCCGATAAGATTGCTGGGTTTATTACCAAAGGGCGCGGTGTATCCATTCACCGCAGTAGTTGTCCTTCATTCAAAGGGTTGATTGCCCGACAGCCCGAGCGCGCCATCGAGGTGACTTGGGGTGAAAATGTGGGCGATAGCGTTTACCCTGTGGATATCCATGTGCATGCGCCCGAGCGTGCCCATTTGCTGCGTGATATTACCGAGGTTTTTTCTCGTTTACGGATCAATGTTGTGGGGGTTAATACACAAAGCCGTCGCACCTTGACCCACATCGTATTTACAGCCGAGGTTAAAAATGGCAACGAGATTCAAAAGCTATTGACTGCCCTCGAAGAAATACCTGGTGTGCAAGCGCAGCGACGCTAGCTTCATTTACTGTTAAAATGCTGGGATTTAACCAGTAGTTTTCGAGCGGCTTTAGTTTCGAGAGTATTATTTTTAAATTGTCGGTGCGAACAGTGCTTTGAGTTTTTCTTTCGCGCCTGACTTTAGCCCAAAAGGGATAGTGTCTTGAGTTCATACCAGTATCCAGATGCACAAGGTCATTTTGGCCCCTATGGGGGGTCTTTTGTGGCCGAAACATTAGTTCATGCGCTTGATGAGTTACAGCAGGCGTATGAAAAGTATTTACACGATCCGGAGTTTATTGCCGAGTATCAAAATGAACTAGATCATTTTGTAGGTCGTCCCTCGCCCGTTTACTTTGCCCGACGCTGGTCCGAGCAATTGGGGGGTGCACAGATTTGGCTCAAGCGCGAAGACCTCAATCATACTGGGGCCCATAAGATTAATAATTGTATTGGGCAGATTTTGCTGGCTCGTCGCATGGGTAAAACGCGTATTATCGCCGAGACCGGTGCTGGTCAGCACGGCGTGGCCACTGCGACTGTAGCAGCGCGTTATGGACTAGAATGCGTTGTATATATGGGCTCCGAGGACATTCGTCGACAGGCCTCAAATGTATATCGCATGAAACTGCTGGGTGCACAGGTTGTATCCGTGGATTCTGGTTCGCGCACCCTCAAGGATGCGCTTAACGAGGCCATGCGCGACTGGGTAACTAACGTAGAAAATACTTATTACATCATTGGCACCGTGGCTGGTCCGCATCCTTATCCAGCGATGGTTCGCGATTTTCAGTCTGTGATTGGCACTGAATGTCTTGAGCAAATGCCCGCGGAAACTGGGCATCAGCCGGATATGATTGTGGCATCGGTGGGCGGCGGCTCGAATGCGATGGGTATTTTTTACCCTTATATCGAGCACAAGGAGGTCGATCTGGTTGGCGTTGAGGCTGCTGGACGTGGTCTTGATTCTAACCAACATTCTGCCTCTATTACACGTGGGCGTTCGGGTGTGTTGCATGGCAATCGGACGTTGATTTTGCAGACTGCCGATGGCCAGGTACAACCCACCCATTCAATTTCTGCCGGATTGGATTATCCCGGTGTAGGTCCCGAGCACGCTTGGCTCAAAGACATGGGCCGAGTTCGTTATGACACCGTTACGGATACCGAGGCTTTAGAGGCGTTTCACGAGTGCTGCCGTTTTGAAGGCATCATGCCAGCCTTAGAGTCTTCTCATGCGCTGGCCTATGCAGCGCGCGTTGCACCAGAAATGAGCACTGATCAGGTTATTTTGGTTAACCTTTCTGGTCGCGGTGACAAAGATATGCACACGGTCGCCGAATATAGCGGCATCGAGCTTTAAGGATGGGGCAAGAATGACAACACAATCCAATCAACGACTGCAGAATACATTTAGCCGGCTAGATGGGCGTGCTGCTTTGGTACCGTATATTACTGCGGGTGACCCTGACCCTGGGCTCACTGTATCGCTCATGCATGCATTGGTACGTTCCGGGGCTGATATTATCGAATTAGGGGTGCCATTTTCCGACCCCATGGCAGATGGTCCGGTGATTCAGAGGGCTGCCGAAAGAGCCCTAACCAAGGGCATGAGTCTGGGCCGAGTACTCGAGATGGTCAGTGAGTTTCGACAAACAGATCCAGACACACCCATGGTGTTGATGGGGTATGCTAATCCTATAGAAGCCATGGGACAACAAGAATTCGTCAATCAGGCCGCTGCTGCTGGGGTCGATGGGGTTTTGACCGTAGATTATCCGCCCGAAGAAGCCCAAGAATTTGCGCAGGCCCTAATGGCGCAGTCTATTGACCCTATTTTCTTATTAGCCCCTACGTCGACTGATGAACGAATACAAAAGATCGCCCAATTGGCACGTGGTTACGTATACTATGTGTCCTTAAAAGGGGTGACCGGTGCGGACAGTATTGATATTGATGATGTTGTTCGTCAGCTGTCGCGTATTCGTCGCTATCTGAATACTCCGGTTGGGGTAGGCTTTGGGATCCGCAGTCCCGACAGCGCGCGCCGTATTGCCGAGCACGCCGATGCTGTGGTGATCGGCAGCAAGCTCATCCAAACCATGGAGGCCTCAATGCAGGCCGATAATAATCCCGAATCCGCTGTTCAAGCAGCCGCACAATGGCTCTCGACAGTGCACCAGACTTTGGTGAAATGATTGGGTGACAACACACTTCAAGAATTCAAAGGACAGGATAACAGCATGAGTTGGATCCAAAAAATACTCCCACCCCGTATGGGGCGTACTTCCGGAAACAAGCGCGTCCCCGAAGGGTTATGGGTCAAG
>DATGTW010000101.1:0-2063 GCA_035301625.1 Paenalcaligenes sp. | reverse complement strand
TCCAAACCAAATGAGATCAGCGCCCATCACTTCGAGTAAAGGCATCACAATGGGCAGGGTCACCACCACCATGGCCAAACCATCCATCACCATACCAAGCAGCAAATACATGACAACGATGATCATAAACAGCACGAAATTAGATACATCAATGCCATCAAGGAAGTGCGCAATGATGTTGGGCACGCGGGTCAATGCCAAAAAGTAATTCAAAATGAACGCCATAATAATGATGGCAAATAGGAACCCCGTCGTACGCAAGGTCGACGACAGCGCCTGTATAAAGTTCTTCAAGGTTAGGCGGCGACGCAGTAGCGCCAACACAAAGGTGAAGAATGCCCCTACTCCGGCAGCCTCGGTTGGGCTAAACCAGCCGGTATACATACCCCCAATCACCACCACAAAAATAGCCACGATCCAAATAGTGGATTGCATCGCAACCAAGCGCTCGCGCCAGGGGACAGACCCTTCGGGATCAGGCGCACTGCTGGGTGACAAGCGCACGATAATAAATACTGTCAGCAAGTAAATGCTCATCAGCAATATGCCTGGTAACAGCCCGGCCATTAACAGCTGACCAATGGACTGCTCAGTAAGCATGCCGTAAATAATAAACAGGGTGCTGGGGGGAATCAACACCCCCAAAGTGCCCCCCGCCACAATAGAACCACTGGTCAATGGCTTGCTATAACCGGCCTTGAGCATTTCCTGTGAGGCAATCACCCCCATGGTGGCTGTATTCGCCAGACTGGATCCCGATGCGGCTGCAAAGATGGCTGAGGAACCAACCGTGGCCATTCCCAGACCACCGCGCACTCGGCTGAGCCAAAGACGAAACGCCGTAAAGAGCTCAGAGCTAATGCCACTGATGTATAGCAATTCCCCCATCAGCACAAACATGGGAATGGTACTAAAGGAATAACTAAAACTTTGATTCCAGACCACACTCTCAATAACCGAAGATAAGGTGCGGAAGCTTTTTAAATACAGGATGCCCCCAATGGCGGGCACACTCATTGAAATGGCAATGGGCACGCGTAAAAACATCAACAAAAACATGACCCCAATGCCGATCAGCCCTACATACTCGACTGCCATAATGCTTCTCTATAATGTTTTATTTAAAAAGGCTGGTCACGGAATCAATCAGCCCCAACAATGCCTCTAACCCCCAAGAGCAAAAACCAATGACAATGATCCAGTCAAAGGGATAAAAAGGAATAGACAGCAAATCTGTGGATAAGCGCATGAAATGCTGATGCTCTTGGGCAACGCCCACATAGGTGTAAGCGATGAGCCCTGTCACGCCGATAGTGAGCACATAACCCAAACAGTCAAGCAAGCGTTGAATCTTTTGTGGAAAACGATCCACAAACACACCGATACTGATATGCCCTTTGATCTGTTCGGTATAGGCCAACCCGCACATAATCAATACCACCATGCCCAATTGAACCAACTCGATATCCCCAATGACAGGGCGATAAAATTGCCGGCTGAGCACCGCATAAAAGATGAAAAACATCATGGCGACCATCGTCAATAGCGCCACGGCCCGTACCGCAGTAGTCAGCGAAAAAATGATCTGTCGAAACACCCCCATGACTCCCCCTTTTGCGTCGTAGTGCCTCGTAGGGCAAGCTTGATTGACGGGACATGATCGTCCCGTCTTTTTTAATTATTTAAAAGGGTTTTTCATAGCCGTGCTTTTCCAAGAGCGCGAAATAATCTTCGACCATTTGCTCGCCATCATAGCCTTTGGCATTGGCATCCTCGATCCAGGCATCCCAAGAGCCTTTGGACAGCTGGCGGATCTCGCCGATAGTTTCCTCATCAAGCTCGATAAACTCGCCTTTCTTCTCAGCATCTTGGCGCAAGCCATCGTGCGAATCCTCAAGCAAATCGGTATAGCTATCACGGAACATCGCCGTCAATGCAGGACCCAGTTCATCATCAAAGAGCTGTTGTAGGTCCTCGGGCAAACTCTCGTAAAAATCCAGACTCATTACCGGGGTCAGTGGCGTTGCAGCGACCGCCAACACAGAAAAGTACGGCGCCGGCTC
>DATGTW010000100.1:0-9671 GCA_035301625.1 Paenalcaligenes sp. | reverse complement strand
TTTGCTCAGGGTGAATTTGTCATGCTTGGGGGCATGATCACAGCGACTGCTTTTGCGGCGGGCTGGTCACTGCCATTTGCTGCTTTGTTCGCTGTCGTTTTTACAGCGCTGGTCGGTATCGCACTCAATAAATTTGCTATCGAGCCTGCGCGTGGCGCACCGGTCGTCAGTATCATCATTATCACAATTGGTGCTTCCATTTTTGTGCGTGGGTTGACCCAAGTTTTCCTGGGCAAGCAGTTACATCGTTTTCCTGCGTTTACGGGTGAAGCACCAATCCGTATTTTTGGCGCGACTATCGTCCCCCAGAATCTATGGGTCTTTTTTGGGGCGATTCTAATTTTTGTCTTGCTTTGGCTGTTTTTTAATAAAACACTGTTAGGGCGTGCCGTATTGGCCACTGCCAATAATCGTATTGCTGCATTATTAGTTGGGGTCAATACGAACTATGTGATGACCCTGTCTTTTGCGGTTTCGGCTGCGATTGGGGCGTTGGCTGGGGTGTTGGTGACCCCCATCACTTTGACCAGCTTTGATATTGGTATGACGATGGCTCTCAAAGGTTTTGCAGCGGCCATGCTGGGCGGTATGGGTAATCCCAAAGGAGCACTCGTAGGGGGCATTGTCTTGGGGCTGCTCGAGTCTCTGACGGCAGGTTATATCAGCTCGCAATATAAGGACGCGGCTGCTTTTGTGGTGATTTTAGCCGTGTTGTTCTTTATGCCCCAAGGTCTTTTCGGGGCAAGAACATCAGCAGAGAGGGTCTAGCCATGAAAGTGTCACCACGTATAATCACCATCCTCGTTCTGCTATTGGTGGTTGTTATAGCCCCTTTGTTTTTTTCCTCTTCTTATCATTTTAGGGTGGGATCATTGGTGCTCATGAACACCATCGCAGTTATGGGCATTATGATTTTGACTGGTTTTGTCGGCCAAATTAGTTTGGGTCATGCGGGGTTTATCGGCATCGGAGCCTATAGCTGTGCGTTGGCGCCCAAGCTTATCGGTTTACCCGTGTTTTTGTCCGCTATCTTGGGGGCCGTGATTTCTGCTGTGATTGCCTGGATTGTGGGTCGACCCATTTTACGCCTGCGCGGTTATTACCTATCAGTGGCTACCTTGGGTTTTGGGATTTTGGTTTCTATGGTCCTGACTAATGAGGGGTGGCTGACCGGAGGGCCTGATGGGATGGAGGTCCCAAACTTTGCCTTGCGCGCTTGGTTGGGTGATATTGGCATTAAGCTCAGTAATGCTCAGTTTTGGTATGCGTTTAGCGCCATTATCATGTTATTGGGTGCGATAGTGGCCCTAAATCTGCAATACAGCGCAACGGGTCGTGCACTACGTGCTTTACATGATTCCGAGGTGGCTGCGGCCACTATTGGGGTAGATGTCGCGCGCTATAAGCTCAAAGGGTTTGTGATTTCAGCTGTTTATGCTTCTTTTGCTGGCTCTCTATTGGCCATGCAAAACCGCTATGTCACCCCTGATCTCGCTGGTTTTATGCATTCCATCGAGATTGTCACCATGGCCGTGCTGGGAGGTGCAGCATCAGTGGTGGGCGCATTATTCGGTTCGACCATCTTGACTGCGTTACCCCAGGTGCTGACTTTTTTACATGAATACGAACAAATTGCTTTGGGCTTAATCATGATGCTGGTCATGATTTTCCTACCCAATGGTGTTTTGCCTAGCTTGATCCGCTTGGTACGAGGGAGGGCCTGATGAATTTACTCGAGGTTAATAACATTGGTATTTCCTTTGGAGGGCTCAAAGCCGTCAATGGCGTCGACTTTGCCTTACAAGAGGGACGCATTTTGTCTGTCATCGGGCCCAATGGTGCGGGCAAAACAACCTTATTTAATATGTTGTCGGGGATTTACCGACCCATGACAGGAAAAGTCCTCTTGGATGGCCAGGATGTCACGGGTATGCCCGCTCACTTGCTAGCCCGTCTAGGGATGTCCCGCACTTTTCAAAACCTACAAATATTTCCCAACATGACTGTGTTGGAAAATGTGGCTTCAGGGTTTCATTTACAAGAAAAAGGGTCTTTGCTTGCTGATTTATTGCGCTTGCCTTCTGCCAAGCAGCGGATTCGCTCTTCCGAGGATAAAGCCTACGAATTGCTTGAGCGTGTACGTCTGGAACAGGCCGCGCACCGCATGGCCAGTGCTCTTTCGTATGGCTCATTAAAACGTTTGGAAATTGCTCGAGCACTTGCTTTAGAGCCTCGATTGTTGCTGCTTGATGAGCCCGCAGCAGGGTGCAATGCAGTAGAAACTCACGAGATTGAACGCTTGGTTGCCCAGGTAGCAGATAGTGGTATTGCTATTTTATTGGTTGAACATGACATGAAAATGGTGATGCGGATTTCCCAGCATATTGTTGTGCTGGATCATGGCGAGAAAATTGCCGAGGGCACGCCTCAAGAGGTTTCCGAGCACCCTCGTGTGATTGAGGCTTATCTAGGGGTAAGTGCCACAGAAGAGGGGGTGATCTAATGCTCTCAGTCAGTCAATTGCGTTCAAGTTACGGTCGCATCGAGGTACTGCATGGCATCGATCTCGAAGTCAATTCCGGCGAAACAGTCGTTGTGATTGGTGCCAATGGAGCAGGCAAAACAACGCTCCTGCATTGCATTACTGGGATTCAACCCGTTCAGGACGGCAATATTATTTTCCGTGGGGAAAACCTCAATAATGTACCCGCCTATAAGCGCGTACAGACGGGGTTGGCCTTATCCCCAGAAGGAAGACAGATTTTCACTAGTCTAACTGTCGAAGAAAATTTGCGTTTAGGTGCTTATTTATACACCGACGAGCGTGTCGAGTCCGACATGCAAGATGCCTATAATATGTTTCCCATTTTGCGAGAAAAGCGCAAGGATCTGGCAGGCGGTCTTTCTGGTGGGCAACAACAAATGCTGGCCATTGCGCGTGCTTTATTAAGCCGACCTGCCTGCTTGTTGCTAGATGAGCCTAGCATGGGGTTGGCACCCTTGCTGGTAGAACAGATTTTTGGGGTGATTAAAGACCTCAAAGAATTAGATGTCACGGTATTGCTGGTTGAACAAAATGCTTATGGTGCATTGAAGATCGCCGATCGTGGGTATGTGATGGAGGCGGGTGAAATAACAATGAGTGGTGATGCACAGGAACTCATCGAGGATCCTCGTGTGCGTTCAGCTTATTTGGGTATCTAATACCGTGTTCTGGTAGCATGTTGGTATGAGTCAATTGTCTACCGCCCTTGATGGTGCAGGCGCCCAAGCGCTTCAGGCCCGCGATCAACATCGGGCTGCTGCGCAACGTTTAGTACACGAGGTGTTGTCCCGGTACAGCATCTCGGCTGCTGCGTTCATCGTGACCTTATACGGTGATGTTGTTGAACCACGGGGTGGGGTGTTGTGGATGGGCAGTATGATTCATGCATCCCAGGCTGTGAATATTACCGAGAATCAAGTGCGCACGGCAGTATCGCGTTTAGTACGTGCCGGTCAGTTCCAGGGCGAGCGCATTGGCAGACGTAGTTTTTATCGTCTGACTGCAGCCGCCCGTGACGAGTTTAATGATGCGGCCGAGGTCATCTACGCCCTCAAAAGCCGACAGCGTTGGCAGCTAGTGTATGTCAGTGCTGACGAGGCGCTCATGCGACGACTCAAACGCTTGGGTTATGTGTCCTTGACACCGCGCTTGGCAATGGGTCCTGACCATATCCCTTTACCAGAGGGCGCGGTTGTTTGGGATATCGATTTGATTCACGGTAAAGAGCATTTCGCTGATTTCGTGGCTGAATACTGGGACCTCGCACAACACGAGCAGGCCTACCAGCAGTTTATAGATTTGTTTCGGGCAGTGCCTCAATGGATAGACAATCTGACCCCAGAGTTGGCCCTGACACTCAGATTGTTAATGGTGCATCAATACCGTCAGATGATCTTGCGCACACCTTATTTGCCAGTGCCAGCGGTGCCCGAGCAACATTTAGAGTTCCAGGCGCGGCGACTGTTTGCTCGTCTTTACCAACAGCTATCCGCGCTGGCTGATATTCATATTGGCGATACTTTTGAAAATACCGATGGGCACCTGGCTAAACATACAGAAATTACAGAACGTCGTTTGCAGTGTTTAAAAGCAGTTTAGGAGATTGTGGGTAGTATTTAGAGCGCGCAACTCCAGCGCGTCACTGGTTTTTTTAACCTGAAACATTACACTTTCAGGGCAAACCCCTATTTAAGTGTAATGTTTCAGGTGGTTAAATGGATGTTGCCGCAGTAGCAACCGTCCGTTCGGTCAATCCTATTGATTAGGGTCTGCTTCATTTAATTTAGGAGCACAACATCATGTATGCACAAGTCATAGATACCGGGGGCAAAGAGCCCAAACGCCCCGATGAGTTAGGCGCCCAGGATAAAGCCTTTATGCAGCGCATCGAAAGCAACGAAAAAATCGAGCCAAAGGATTGGATGCCTGATGGTTATCGCCGTATGCTCGTCCGCCAAATTGGTCAACATGCTCACTCTGAGGTCGTGGGGCAGCTGCCCGAGGGCAACTGGATCACCCGCGCACCGACACTAGAACGCAAGGCTATTTTATTAGCCAAAGTACAGGACGAGGCTGGGCATGGTTTGTATTTATATTGCGCTGCCGAGACCCTAGGGGTCAGTCGTGATGATTTAATCGAGCGTTTACATTCGGGCCAGATGAAGTATTCCTCTATTTTTAATTATCCCACCCTGACCTGGGCCGATGTCGGCGCCGTGGGTTGGCTGGTTGATGGCGCTGCCATTATGAATCAGGTACCTCTGCAGCGGACATCTTATGGGCCTTATAGTCGTGCGATGGTGCGCATTTGCAAAGAGGAAAGCTTTCACCAACGTCAGGGTTTTGACATTATGCTCAAAATGGCCACGGGGACCCCCCAGCAAAAGGCCATGGCTCAGGATGCCTTGAATCGTTTTTGGTATCCCTCTTTGATGATGTTTGGTCCGCCCGATGGTGATTCTGTACACACTGAACAGTCAATGACCTGGAAAATCAAAATCAACACCAATGACGAGTTGCGTCAACGGTTTGTTGATCAGACGGTGCCACAGGCCGAGTATTTGGGGCTCAAGATTCCTGATGACAACTTGCGTTGGAATGAACAACGAGAGTGCTACGACTTTACGCAACCTGATTGGGATGAGTTTTATCAGGTGATTAGCGGCTATGGACCCTGTAACCAAGAACGTATGGATGCGCGCATCAAAGCTTGGGATGACGGTGCTTGGTTCCGCGAGGCTTTGTCTGAATACGGCAAAAAGGCGGCCGCTAAACAGGCTCAGGCAGTCAACGCATAATATCGAGCCTGCGGGCTTTATTTGAATTCAGTAATGCACACCCCGTGTGTAATAAGGAGAATCTATCATGTCTAGCGAATGGCCTTTATGGGAGATTTTTATTCGCGGCCAACATGGCTTAAATCATCGCCACGTAGGCAGTTTGCATGCGCCCGATGCCGAGATGGCACTCAATCATGCGCGGGATGTGTATACCCGGCGTAACGAGGGGGTCAGTATTTGGGTGGTCCGCTCTACAGATATTGTGGCCAGTGCACCTTCCAAGCGGGGTCCCATGTTTGAGCCCTCCAATTCCAAGGTTTACCGCCATCCGACTTTTTTCAAAATTCCAGAAGAAGTGGGGAAAATGTAATGACGCAAACCATCAACACTCAAGAGGCGCTCGAGCAATTTTTACTGCGCATGGGTGATAACACCCTGATTTTGGGGCATCGGGTATCCGAATGGTGTGGTCATGCGCCCGTTCTCGAAGAGGATATTGCAGTTGCCAACGTAGCCCTGGACCTCATTGGTCAAACACAGTACTGGCTGGGCGAGGCAGCCACGCTCAAGGGGGGCGACACTACGGCCGATACGCTGGCGTATTTACGTGATGTTTGGGATTTTCGTAATTTTTTATTGGTCGAGCTACCCAACAAAGATTTTGGCTACACCTTGATGCGTCAGTTTTTGTTTGATGTTTGGCATTATTTACAGCTGGACGCCTTGCAGCAATCCAGCCACAAACAGATTCGTGAAATTGCCCAAAAGGCTCTCAAAGAGGTGGATTACCATCTCGAGCGTTCTAGCAATTTAATTGTCCGACTGGGTAACGGCACCGAGGAAAGCCATCGTCGTATGCAAGAGGCGCTGGAGTACTTCTGGTCTTATACCGGCGAATTTTTCGTAGCCGATAATTACGACGAAGTATTAGTTGCTGAGGGAATCAGCGTGAACCCCGAGTCTTTACGCGAAAAATGGTTATCTTTTGTAGGTGAGGTGCTGTCAGAGGCACAGCTGACACAGCCCGAGGTGAAATACATACACAGTGGCGGTAGAAAAGGAGTGCATACCGAGTACTTGGGTCATTTGTTGGCTGATATGCAGTTTTTGCCCCGCGCCTACCCAGATGCAACGCAATGGTAGGAGGATACCATGGCACAAGTGACTCAACGCCCTGATATTGACGAGGTCTGGAGCTGGCTAGATCAGGTCCCCGATCCTGAAATTCCGGTGATATCGCTCGTTGATTTGGGGATTATCCGCGCGGTCTATTACGAAGAGGACGGCACTTTGGTGGTGGCCGTGACGCCCACTTACTCGGGGTGTCCCGCTACCCAAGTAATTAACGATGACATCGAGGCCGCTTTGCGCGCCAACGGAGTCCAGCAGCTACGTTTGAAACGTCGTTTATCTCCGCCTTGGACCACTGATTGGCTTACCGAGCGAGGGCGCGAGCGCTTGCGCGAATATGGTATCGCACCGCCCGTGGAACAGGCCCAAGATGGGTCAAAAACAATCTGGTTGCGCGGCGGCGGGGTACGTGTCGTGCCTTGCCCGCGTTGTGATTCAACCCACACAAAACTGATCAGCCATTTTGGCTCTACACCGTGCAAGTCGCAGTACCAGTGCGAAAGCTGTTTAGAGCCTTTTGATTATTTCAAGTGTATATAAAATTGCGGAGATAACTATGGCGCGATTCCATCCATTGGAAGTGCTAGAGGTTCGCCACGATACACGTGACGCTATTGTCGTTACCCTCAAGCCATCACAAGAAGCACAAGAACTATTTCATTTTATACCTGGGCAATACCTCACTTTTAGGCGTAAATTTGACGATACTGAGGTGCGCCGTTCTTATTCCATTTGCTCTGGTATTGACGATGGAATATTGCAGGTCGCTATCAAACGAGTTGCAGATGGGGCTTTTTCCTCTTGGGCCAATGAGTCCCTGCAGGCTGGAGACACTCTAGAGGCGATGCCACCGTTGGGTAGCTTTTATGTTGATTCTGCTCCTCAAGAAGAACGTCATTATTTGGCCTTTGCAGGGGGCAGTGGCATTACTCCAGTGCTTTCAATCATAAAAAGCACGTTGGCTCGTGAGCCTAAATCGCGCTTCACGTTAATTTATGCCAACCAGCAACTCAGTTCGGTGATGTTCAAAGAAGAGCTCGAGGATCTGAAAAACCGTTATATGGATCGTTTGTCCATTGTCCATATTTTTGATTTGGAAGGCCAAGAAATCGACCTGTTCACGGGTCGTATAGATGACGAAAAACTCGAGGCCTTGTTCACTCATTGGGTGCATTTGCCCTCGGTGCATACGACTTTTATTTGCGGACCCGAGCCCATGATGCTGACCATCGCCGAGGGTCTAAAAAAGCGCGGTGTTGCCCAAGAGGACATCAAGTACGAGCTGTTTACTTCGGCCCAGCCGGGTCGGATTGCGCGACGCAAGGTTTCCACCGAAGAGCAAAGCACTGAATCACTAACGACAGCCGTGACCGTTCTGGACGGGCTAGAGCGTAGTTTCACGATGGATAAACATAATGAAAGCTTGCTCGACGCCGCCTTACGTAATGACCTGGATGCTCCTTATTCCTGTAGAGCAGGGGTGTGCTCAACATGCAAGGCAAAAATTATTGAAGGTGAGGTCGAAATGCTGGTTAATCACGCCCTAGAGGATTATGAGGTCGAGCAGGGCTATGTGCTTAGCTGTCAGAGTTATCCGCTGACAGACAGCGTCAAATTTAGCTACGACGAATAGGGGGGTGCCATGTCAAGCACTATGGATATATATGAATACCTCGCCCAGGGCGGGGTTCTGACATCGCCTGACAATGTGCCTTCGCGCTATCGTGGCGAGCTTTTACGGTTGATGTCCTCTTTTGTAGACAGTGAATTAGCAGCGAGTGCAGGTTTTGCCGCTTCGATTAATTATGCTCCCAGCATTCAGGCACGGATTGCTGCGAGCCGCATCACTTTGGAAAAAGCTGAACATGCACGCAAGGTATTGGCGGTGATGAGCACTTTTGGCACTGACTCAGCGCGGTACGAACAACAACATGACTGGGCCGCACGTATTGGGCGGGATGATGCGCTAGAGGATCGTCAGGATCAAGCAGATATGCGTTTACCTGTTTTTTACTATCCCTTGCAGAGCTGGGTCGATGCGGTCGTGATGAATGTATTACAGGGGTTAGCGGCGCAAGTGCAGTTAGCCGAGTTGGCTCAGGTGTCTTATACCCCGTTCTCCGAAGCTATTCGTGCCATACAGGCGGGTGAAAAAGAGCATTTGGAACAAGGGATAGAGGCTTTAAAAGATATTCTCGCGAATGCTGACTATCGTCATGAGGTTCCGGACAGCCTTGGTTATTGGCGGGATAAGGTTTCAGCTGGGTTTAGCCAAGCCCACCCAGAGCGATACGAAATGCTCAAGAAATTCGGTATTCGTCATCAATCTAACGAGCGTATGCTAAAGGAATGGACCGAACGCCTTAGTCAGTTGCAACAAACGCTCAACCTATAATTTACCTAGGAGTTTACATGTCGCAGTCAACTTCTGCACCGAGGCATTTGGAAAGTTACGCATGTGGGCAATGGCACAAAGGCAAAGGACAGGCACAGCCTTTGGTTGATGCCGCACAAGGCGAAATCATCGCCTACATTGATGCGACTGGTCTAGATTACCAGTCCATGCTGAACTATGGGCGCGATGTGGGTGGACCAGCATTGCGGGACATGACCGTCCACGAGCGTGCATTGATTATCAAAGAGTTGGGTCTGGCGTTGCTCGAGGCCAAAGAAGAGCTCTATGCCAGTTCAACGCTCACGGGCGCTACACGTAGTGATAGTTGGATAGATATTGATGGTGGCATTGGGACTTTGCTTAGCTACTCATCCAAAGGGCGTCGCGAATTGTCCAATACCAAAGTGTTATTGGACGGTGCGTTAGAGCCTTTATCCCGTGATGGCAGCTTTAGTGCACAACATATTTTGACCCCCAAGCCAGGGGTTGCGATTCATATTAATGCGTTTAATTTTCCCTGCTGGGGCATGCTGGAAAAGCTCGCGCCCACCTGGCTCGCCGGGATGCCGGCCATTATCAAGCCAGCCAGTCAAACCGCGTATTTGACTGAACTGGTTGTGCGCAAGATGCTTGACACGGGTTTACTGCCTGATGGCGCTTTGCAATTGATTTGTGGTTCTACCGGGGATTTGCTGGACCACGTGGGCGCTCAAGATGTAGTGACCTTTACTGGCTCAGCAGATACTGGGCGCATGCTGCGCGCCACCCCCGCGATTGTACAAAATTCGGTGCCTTTCAATATGGAGGCCGATAGTTTAAA
>DATGTW010000099.1:0-2519 GCA_035301625.1 Paenalcaligenes sp. | reverse complement strand
TTTGCTCGCCGTGGTGCAAAACAGAGATGGATTTTCGGAGCAATACGCACAAGCGAGGGAGGCCGCAGGCTTTGCTCATGCTGACTCAATTGTTGAGGTGGTAACGCAGGTGCTTGGCGGGGAGATAGACGACAGGACAGCACGCGCAGCTATGGACGGCTTAAAATGGGCAGCCGAGAGAATGGCGCCGAAGTACCACAGCGCACGACAAGAAATTGATCACCAATCAAGCGACAAATCAATGTCGCCAAAAGACACAGGCGCTGCTGTGCTAGCTGCTATTAAATCAAAACATGACACCGAATGAGATAGCCGAACTTCGCACCGATTTATTGGCTTTCACTGACTATATGCTGTCCGCTCGCAAGGGTGAGCCAATGATGCGTAACTGGCATCAAGAGGTGGTATGTAGAGCATTAGAACGGGCTGTTATAGGCGATGCAAAGCGATTAATAATAAACATCCCACCAAGAAGCGGGAAAACAGAGCTAGCAGTAATCAACTTTATGGCTTGGTGTATGGGAAACTGGCCGCATAGCCAGTTCATTCATGCGAGTTACTCAAAGCGCCTGGCGACCACAAATACGTATACGGTCAGGGCGATAATGCAATCTGATGAATATCGGCAGGTGTTTGACCACACGAGGCTAATGCAAGACAGCCAGGCGAAGGACGAGTTTAGGACGGCTCACGGTGGGATTGTTTACGCCACTGGGGCCGATGGATCCATCACGGGCTACGGCGCAGGCAGCATGAGCGACGACTTCGCAGGCGCAATAATAATTGATGACCCGCATAAGGCAGGCGAAGCAAGCTCGGACGTTATGCGAGCCAACGTTATAGACTGGTTCCAAACCACAATGGAAAGCCGCAAAAACAGCGAGGACACACCAATCATCATCATAATGCAGAGACTTCACGAGCAGGACCTCGCAGGATGGCTACTTGATGGCGGAAACGGCGAAGAGTGGGAAAACATAAAGATTCCAGCTATTAATGAGGATGGGGGTTCTTTTTGGCCCGATAAGTTTCCCATTCGTGACCTAGAGCGGCGCAGAGCGGCAAACGAATACGTATTTGCAGGCCAGTATCAGCAGGAGCCAGCGCCCATTGGGGGTGGTGACTTCAAGGCTGGGAACATACAGATTGTTGACGCACTGCCAGGCGGGTTAAGGTTTGTCCGAGGATGGGATTTAGCGGCGACCACAAAGAAAACAAGCGACTATACAGCAACCGTGAAGCTAGCGGTAGACGGGGGCGGGGTGGTGTGGATTGCCCATGCGCATCAGTTTAAGGGAGCGCCCGACGAGGTAGAGCGCACAATTAAGCAGTACGCCCAAACGGACAAAAACACAAAAACCAGTATCCCCCAGGACCCAGGGGCAGCAGGGGTAGCACAAAAGATGGCGCTATCAAGAATACTACAGGGCATCAATTTTGTTTTCTCACCTGAGAGCGGTGACAAGCGAACGCGCGCAAGTGCGCTGGCCGCACAAGTAAACGTGGGCAATGTGCGTATGCTTAGGGGAGACTGGAACCAGACGCTGCTAAATGCGTTGGCGGTGTTCCCCATGGGCGCTCATGATGATTTGGTTGATGCTGCCAGTAGGGCATATAATGACACGGTGACAGCACGTAGTGCGCCAATGATAGCTTAATGTTATACTAGTGCCATATAACACAAGTGTACGCTTATGCCAAGACGATTACTGCAACGATTTTTCTCCCGTGCCCCAAACCCCGTCCAGCCCGCACAAGATGCGGTGCTGGGCGTTTTGCCGTTTGGATCGAAAGCGCCCCAGTGGAGCAAGTGGGATAGCAAGAAGGCGGTAGAGGAAGGATATCAAGCCAGCCCCTGGGTGTACGCTGCCGTGAAGCGTCGCGTCGATGCGGTGGCAAGCGTACCGTGGGTTGTTGAGAAACGCACCAAGGACGGCTGGGAAATTGATGACAGCCATGCGCTTAATCGCCTGCTACACCAACCAAACGCTCGTATGAGTTGGGAAGAGTTGATCAGCTTGACCGTGACCCAGCTTGATTTGTCTGGTAATGCGTTTTGGCACGAAGTGAAGCTAAGCAGCGGTCGAGTCCAAGAGATTTGGCCTATCGCCCCTTGGCGTGTTGCCATTACCCCAAGCGCTACTGGCTTAACCGTAGGTGGCTATACGCTCACAGACTCACAGCAAAACATCGCTGCCGATGACATGGTCCATATCAGGTACACAAACCCAGATGGAGGCTGGTACGGGCAATCGCCCCTGCAAGCTGTCGGAAAGGCGGTCGATGTGGATAACGCAGCAGCAGCGTGGCAGAAAGTATCGATGCAAAACCGCGGTGTGCCTGATGGAGTTTTTCAGGCTGACGACCCGCACATGACATCAGAGCAGTTCGAGCAAGCAGAAAACGTAGTAAAAGAAAAATATGCACAGCTTGGCAGGGCACGCCAGCCTTGGATACTGAACCAGTTTAAATGGGTTCCAATGAGCCTAACGCCCGCAGAAGTTGATTTCATCGAAACT
>DATGTW010000098.1:0-3820 GCA_035301625.1 Paenalcaligenes sp. | reverse complement strand
GATCTATACGCAGCGCAACGAGGTACTCGAATCCGAGTCCGTGCGCGATATGGTCATTAATTTGCTCGAGGCCTCCATGACCAGTGTCTTCCATACCTATATTCCCGAAGAAAGTATGGAAGAACAATGGGATTTAGTCGGCTTGGAAAATGTGCTCTATTCCGAGTATCAGTTTGAGCTGCCTTTGTCCGAGATGATCGAGCAGGACACTTCTTTGACCGATGAAGACCTGTTGGATGCTGTTATCGAAAAGGCCAAAGCGGCTTTGTCGACCAAGATTGAACAGGTCGGTGAAGAAAGCTGGACTCCATTTGAACGGGCCATATTATTGCAGTCTATTGACACGCAATGGCGCGGTCATTTGCTGGCGATGGATCAACTGCGTCAGGGGATTCATTTGCGTGGTTATGCACAGCGCGATCCACGCCAAGAGTACAAGCGCGAGGCGTTTGAGCTCTTTGCCGAAATGCTGGATCGCATCCGTGATGAGGTCGTTAAAGTCGTGCTTACAGTGCGTATTCGCCCTGCCGAAGAGGCTGCTCCCGAGACCCCAGCACAACAAACAGCAGGTACGGGTATCAATGTGCGCTATCAGCATGCAGACTACGATGCTGCGACAGGGCAACAAGCTGCCAATGAGCCTGCTTCAGCTGGACGACAGCGGGCAGCAGCAGGTGCCGCCGCTACTGCCGGTGAATCTGTGCCACGTGTCGGCCGTAATGCCGCTTGCCCATGTGGCAGCGGCAAGAAATACAAACACTGCCACGGGCGCTTGGCTTAGTTCTGAGTCCAATCCGGAGTTGGCCCCTGCCGAGTTGTCAGGTGTGGGGCAAAAAACTCTTGATGCAATTCTTGGGCCAGTTTTGGGGCAGCACAATAAATATCCCCCGAGGCTGGCCAAGGCTCTTGGTGGTATAGATCTTCGCACCATGCTCCTGCCTCTCTGGCAATCAGGGTGCCTGCTGCAACGTCCCAGGGGGCCAACCCCATTTCCCAATACCCATCAAAGCGCCCACTAGCAACCCAAGCAAGATCCAAAGCTGCAGCGCCAATGCGGCGAATCCCACGTGTATTGTTCATGGCATCAAGCATCATGGGGATATATTGCTCTGAGAAACTGAAATCCCGAAACGGAAAGCCTGTGGATAACAAGGCTTGAGAGATGTCCTCGGCCCGACTGCAATGAATGCGTGTTTCATTCAGCCAAGCTCCTTGGCCATAGCAGGCAGTAAAACTTTCATTGCGGTTGGGATCGTAAATGAGACCTACGACGGGCTCCGTAGCAGCGGTCACGTGACCATTGTCGAGCATATTGCTTTTTTTGGCCACCAAGGCGATAGAAATGGCATAAAAAGGCAAACCATGTAAAAAATTGGTGGTTCCATCCAGAGGGTCAATCACCCAAAAGGCAGGCCCACTTGCTTGTCCTCCGGATTCTTCGCCCACGATGCCGTAGTCTGGTGTGATCGTGCGTAATACATCAATAATTGCTTGTTCTGCCTCGCGATCTGCCTGGGAAACTAAATCGTTATGCTGTTTGAAATCAATGGTAAGTTCTTTTCTATGTTGGGCGTAGTGCTGTAAAATAGGGGCGGCCTTTTGTGCTGCTTGAATCGCTGCATCCAGCGCCACCTGTAAGTTTATTTCTGCCATCAGTGTGTCCTTGGTGTAAACCATTGAAATAAAATAGGGTACTCGTTGGCTCCTCTTTTAACATAGATTTTGTGCTTTTTCAGGAGACTGAAAACCGCTTATGTACGAGCCCTTAATACCCGCCCAACCGACTGTTAACGAGCATGGCGTGGCTGAGCATCCTGAGTACAACGATGTTTACCATTCGCTATCTGGTGCGATGGGGCAGGCGGATTATGTTTTTCTTGATGGTAATGGCTTACCCGATCGATGGCGTCGGCGTGCACAATTCACTATTTGCGAGACAGGCTTTGGGCTAGGTAATAATTTCTTGACTACTTGGTATCGCTGGCGACAAGACGCACAGCGCAGTAACAAGTTGCATTTTGTGTCTTTCGAGGCACATCCTTTATATCGGGCTGATTTAAAACAGCAATTACAGCGCACTGCCCCCGAGTTACAGCTTTTAGCGAATAGTCTAATACAGCAGTGGCCCGATTTATTGCCTGGGGTGCATCGTTTGGAATTCGATGGTGGGGCGGTTACCTTGACGTTGGTTTTTGGGCGTATAGAAAAGACAGCGGCACTGGTTGATGTGCAGGCCGATGCTTTCTTTCTAGATGGGTTTTCGCCCCGTCTGAATCCAGCCATGTGGACCCCCTTTGTGTTCAGCCAATTGGTGCGCATGGCTGCACCTGCAGCTACTTTGGCAACATGGTGCACAGCCGGTGCAGTGCGACGCGCGTTGCAAAACGCCGGGTTTGTTTTGGAAAAACGCCCTGGGTTTGCCTTTAAACGCGAAATGCTGATGGGAGTATTACGCAGCCATTTGGGGCGTACTTACGCGGGCCAGATCCCGCAAAAAGTGGCTGTTGTAGGGGCAGGTATTGTTGGGGCGGCTACCGCTCACGCGCTGGCGTACCGAGGTCTTGGCGTCAGTGTTTATGACCCTGTGTTTGGTAGTGAGCATGATAAAGCAGCGTTTGACTTGGGCGCGAGTCACGCAGGGCACGATGCTGTAGCGATGGTTCCCTTGTTGGCGCGCCAAGACCCACCCCGTGCGCGGCTGAGTCGCTTAGGCATCGCCTTGGCCCGCCTGCGCTGGCAGGCTTGGCTGGGTCACGAGTGGTTTGCTGGAGCAGCAGTGACTGCCGCTAAAGACGCTCAGGATGCGATTTTTTTACAGCAGACATTAGAGCAATTGCGCTTTGACCCGCATTGGGTGCAGTGGCAGTCCTCACAGGGTACTCATGCGTATCCACCCGCTGAACCGCAGTTTATCGATATGAAGCATGGCGATTCACAATTTATTGATTCGCAGTGTGTTGGCTCAAGCTCAGAGACTGCTGCCGTTACTGCAATGGTTCATCCCCCTTTTGGTGGGCTGCGTTTCAATCGCGCTTTTACTGTGCGGCCCGCAGCTTTAATCCGAAAATTATTAGCCTCAACGGCTATTACACCCAAAGCTGCCCAAGTGACAGCTGTCCAACCCACCACTCAGGGTTGGATGGTGCACACTTCAACAGGGGCTGAGCCGTTCGATGCAGTCATATTGGCTAATGCCAAGGGGGCACACGCGTTATTGGATGCTTGGGTCGATGACCAAAGTCATCCACGGTTTTGTTCCGCTGGGGTCGTCCAAGGGCAGGTGGGTAGTTATGCTGCCTCGGCCACATCTTGGCCAACCGACGGACTCATGAATGGGCCAGGTTATATCTTGAATAATCGGCAGGGTCAGGTGGTTTTGGGCAGTACCTATGATCGAACGACGCAACTACTCAGTTGGTCTGCAGACAGTCAAACGCAAATCGAAGAGCGCATGCGGCCATTTTTGAAAGCACATTTTCCAGTCGAGACCGCTACTGGCGGATGGGTAGGAGAGCGTTTGGCCGTGCGTGATCACCGCCCCATCATTGATCAGGTGGCATCATCAGGCGGTGGTTTGTGGCTGGCGACAGCGATGGGTTCGCACGGTTTCAGCTGGGCTGCCGTTGCAGCCGAACAAATTGCCGCGCAACTATGCCAAGAGCCGAGGGTGCTTACCCTTGATTTAAAGCGTTCCGTTGCCTTGCGCTAATAAAGGTTATAATAGGGAAGTATTTTTGTAGCTTTAGGTTTTTATACTTATACGTTTTTTCTCATCTTTCATTTTTGGGCACGGCCCTGGGGAATACACAGTGCAGTCCAA
>DATGTW010000097.1:0-3194 GCA_035301625.1 Paenalcaligenes sp. | reverse complement strand
GTATTGATTTATCGCAAATTATTCGGATTTAATACGCAAATCGGCCAGATTCCCGCGCAACCCGGCGGCCGTATCGGCGAAACCATCCACTCGGGTGTTATATACAATCACATTAGATAATTGCACCAGGGGGA
This sequence comes from Paenalcaligenes sp., assembly GCA_035301625.1. GTDB lineage: Bacteria > Pseudomonadota > Gammaproteobacteria > Burkholderiales > Burkholderiaceae_B > Paenalcaligenes. Next base: position 3,060 of record DATGTW010000097.1, on the reverse strand, counting down.
TCGAGGGAATCTCGTCGAGCACGATTTTCTGAAAATCCTTGAATAGCTGGGCGCGCTTTTCCCGATCATGCTCAATGGCGGCTGCCTCGAGCAGGCGATCAACCTCGGGATTGTGATAGTGGGTGGCATTGGAAAACGGCACTTCAGGGTTAAAGCTTTTAGAGTAATACACACGCTGCAGGCCCACTGTAGGGTCAAACATAGTGCTCACGCCGCTAACGGTGATATCAAAATCGCGGTTGTTATAAACACTACGAATAAATGAGCCAGGGTCTTCGTCGTGCAAAACCGCCTGTATGCCAATACGAGCCAGCGCCGAACGTACATAGGCCGCAGTGCGTTTGTAGCCTGGGGTAAAAGGGTTGGCGTGCAAATTGAGGGTAAAGCGGTGCCCATCACTTTGGCGCTCGTAGCCTAAATCATCCAGTATTTGATTGGCTCTGTCCACATCAAAAGGGTAGGGGTTTTCTGCATCTAAATGGAAATCTGGGAAATTGCGTTTGGAAATAGGTGCTATCACTGGCTCGGCATAACCATAAAAAGCGATTTTTTGAATTTGTTCTCTATTTAAGGCATGTGCAATGGCTTTGCGAACCTCGGGCTGTGCCATGAGCGGGTTGTCCAGGTTGAATTCCAGCATTGCGATATTGGCATTATCTTCAAAGCCACGCGTAGTGAAATCCAGGTGATCACTTTTTTCAACCAAGGGGATCTCACTTAAAGGAATGGGATTGCGAGGGCCAATGTCGATTTGTCCGTTTTGCAAGCCGTTGAGACGTGATGAGCTATCTGGCAAAACTCTGAAAATCAGTTGATCAACTTCGGGCAAGCCCTCTTGCCAGTAGTCATCATTGCGCTCGTAAATGATATGGCTGCCTTGTTGCCATTCTTTAAAGAGATAGGGTCCCGTTCCGATGGGCGCGTTATTCAATGGGTTTTTCAGTGCGGTATCCAAATCATAAAGATGTGCAGGTAAAATTGGTGTTTCCGCTGCCGAGAGCGCCAGGATCATATAAGGTGCAGGTTCTTCTAAATGCAAACGCAAGTGATGATCAGAAACCACTTCAATATCATTGAGCTGGGCAAAGGTATTGGAACCGCGTGGGTGAAATTTTTTGGCTGCTTGTAAGGAAAAGGCGACGTCTTGGGCAGTAAAGGGGGCGCCATCATGCCAGCGCACATTGGGGCGCAGCTGAAAGTCATAGGTTAATCCGTCGTCACTGATGGACCAGTCGGTGGCCAGCTGCGCAGCAGGGTTGAGCTCGTGATCATATTCAAGCAATCCCTCGAGAACCTTTGGGCTGACCAACACCGTTGTCCCACCCGTATTAGCAAAGGCGGACAGCACGGCGGGCTCGGGATCTAATGAAATGGTCACGATACGTTGTTCGGCATCAGAGGTGGCATCAGCGACTAATTGCTCAGCCGCATGAGCCCAGTGCGGTAGGCTAAAAGAAACACCTGCCAAGGTAAATCGTTTGATAAAAGAACGTCTGCGATAATTCATTTTGTATTCCAGTTTTTAAATAAAAAGATTTAAATATCAAAGGTCTGGATCGATATTAGGAATTATCTTTTACGTCGGCCAATAAATTTTATTGGTATAGATAGATGTAAAAATACTTAAGACTATAAGTAAAAAGGATATATAGGCATTTTGATTATTGGTACTATCCTATATTCCCGATACGATTGCTGTTTATTCCTGTCGTGATTGGGCCTATCATGCTTGACATGTGATTACGCCATATCCATAGGCATCGATAAAGTGACACGGTATTTTCGGAGCAATAACAATATGAATTACTCGTGGGCGGCCAAAGGCTTGAGCGTTTTGTTCTTTACTGCAATTGCGACGGTAGCGGTTGCTGAGGATGATGAGTTTTTATGGTCTCAGGATGGGCCTGTGGTGTCTTGTCAGCAGGTGGGTACAGGTGGTAACGGTGGCCGTACTTATACCTTTGATGACACCACCTATGAGGTCGTTGATCCTGACGAGCGCGATGAGCTTATCAGTAAAGCTGCAATAGCTTGCACGACATTATGGACTGATATGCACGCGCTATTTTACGAGCGCCATGACTTTAATGAGCCTATTGGCCATTGGGATATGTCCAATGTGACCGCCACCAATACCATGTTTGCTTATGCAGTGACTTTTGACCAAGACATCAGTCAGTGGGACGTATCGGCGGTTGAGGACATGGAGGACATGTTCTACGCGACAAATTTTAATCATCCGATTGGTGATTGGGATGTTGCCCAGGTGCGAAGCATGGCGGGTATGTTTGCTCAGTCAACTTTTAACCAAGACATTGGTGATTGGCAGACAGATAGTCTGGAAACCATGGGCGGAATGTTTGCAGGTAATATTGTATTTAATCAGGATATTGGCCGATGGAATACGCACAAGGTGTGGAGCATGGGTTATTTATTTCAGGATGCCCAAGCCTTTGATCAAGATATTAGTGGCTGGGATACTAGCCATGTGTTAGAGATGATGCACATGTTTGACGGTGCGCGTGCATTTAATCAGGATTTGTCATCTTGGCGGGTTGAGCAGGTACGCGATTATGCGGATTTTGCCCAAGGGGCTGACAGTTGGACCTTGCCCAAGCCCAAGTTTACCCAAGCGCTGGATCCACAACTAGATTTGGAACGCGATCTGGCCCAAGAATAAACTTTAATGCATATGGGTATTTACGATTTCCAGAACCCCATTGATCACGAATTGTACGGCCATGCATACCAGTAAAAAGCCCATAATACGTGATATGGCCTCGATCGCGCCGTAGCCAATAAAATTAACAATACGTTGGGCCGAGCGTAGACAAATCCAGAAAAATAAGCTCATCAGCGCAAACACCAGCGTCGGGGCCACCAGTAAGACCCAGTGTGGGTACTGGCTGGCCATCTTTTGTGTCACTGTAGAGGCTGCGCTGATGATCAGGGCGATGGTGCCCGGGCCAGCAGTACCCGGCATTGCCAGGGGAACAAAAGCAATATTGGTGGTCGTCTGTTTTTTAAGCCCGTCCGATACTGCATCAGCCTCAACCATAT